>NZ_JAMAYF010000070.1:0-475 GCF_023712445.1 Curtobacterium sp. P97
TACAACACCAGCACAAACTCATCTCGCAACAAGGGTTGATGCACAATCTCACTATCCACCACCCGCGCCACATCAATGGCAAAATCCACTTGACCTACTTTTAGTTCATGCGCAAGCGCTGAGCGATTGAGCCGGCTACTGGTGATTTGGCAATTGGGCAGGACTTGATGAATTTGGCTGACCAATTTGTTAAACACAATCAATTCAATTTCATCGTGCATGGCAATCGTCAACGTGGCAAAGCTCTGCTGCGCCAGCTCGCCAAGTTTATTGTCGCTCAATAGATGGTTAGTTTGAAATATTTGTTCGAGATTTTCAAAGCTTTGTTTGACGGTGGGATAAAGCCGTTTGGCATACAGCGTGGGGTGCAGCTCACCTTTTTCCCGATAAAAAAGTTCGTCCCCCAATGATTGGCGCAGACGACCTAACGCATGGCTAATCGCCGATTGGCTTAAATGCAAAGCTTCTGCGGTAT
>NZ_JAMAYF010000071.1:0-474 GCF_023712445.1 Curtobacterium sp. P97
GTCCTGGATGGAGATGTTCGCGTAGCGCTCCTCGAGAGCGGCGATGTCCGTGAGCGCCTGCTGGATGGTCTCGGCCGTGCGGAACACCTGCATGTTCAGGTCCATGGTGTCCTGCAGGTCCTTGCGGATGGCGGCGACCTTCTCGCTGCCGTGGGGGCTGCGGGCGTTGTCCAGCAGCGCCTCGGTGCGGGCCACGGCGTCGTCGGGGATGGGCAGGAACCCGGCGGTCTGCGCGTACTCCGCCGCGAAGATCCCGGCGCGCTTGCCGAACACGTTGATGTCCAGCAGGGAGTTGGTGCCCAGGCGGTTGGAGCCGTGCACGGACACGCACGCCACCTCACCCGCGGCGTACAGGCCGGGGATCGTGGTCTCGGAGTCCTGGAAGACCTCGCCCTTGATGTCGGTGGGGATGCCACCCATGCAGTAGTGCGCCGTGGGGAACACGGGCACGGGCTCGGTGTAGGGCTCCACGCC
>NZ_JAMAYF010000072.1:0-474 GCF_023712445.1 Curtobacterium sp. P97
TTATACCCCTGCAGACGGTCAGCGTCACCCTGTGTTGATATTTGTATATGGGGGCAGCTGGCAACATGGCAAACGCCAAACCTATGGCTTTGTCGGTAAGCAGTTTGCCAAGTCGGGCTACACCACAGTGGTGGTGGATTATCGCTTAGCCCCTGCAAACGTATTCCCAGATTATGTGCTCGATACAGCCAGCGCCATGGGTTGGGTGTATCGCAATATCGCTCAATATGGCGGCAATCCTAATCAGCTGTTTGTTATGGGGCATTCGGCAGGGGCGTTTAATGTGGTATCTGCGGTGGATGATAGCCGTTTTTGGAAAACCACCGGCATTCCCAACAAGGCAATATTAGGCGTGATTGGACTAGCAGGGCCGTATGATTACGATTTTCGTAGCGGTACTACCAAAGTTGCCTTTCCAGCTGATACCACCCGCCAGCAAGTGATGCCTGTGTATCATATTCGCCAAGATGTACC
>NZ_JAMAYF010000073.1:0-474 GCF_023712445.1 Curtobacterium sp. P97
CCGGTGGCCAGCTCGACGGTGGACACCCCGGTGCCGGCGGCGACGTCGAGCACGGTCTGCCCGGGGCGGGCGCCGAGCGCCTCGCGGGTGGCCCGCCGCCAGCCGGCGTCCAGACCACCGGAGAGCACGGTGTTGGTGACGTCGTACTTCCCCGC
Source organism: Curtobacterium sp. P97 (assembly GCF_023712445.1). Taxonomy (NCBI): domain Bacteria; kingdom Bacillati; phylum Actinomycetota; class Actinomycetes; order Micrococcales; family Microbacteriaceae; genus Curtobacterium; species Curtobacterium sp. P97. The sequence continues at coordinate 156 of NZ_JAMAYF010000073.1, forward strand.
GACGCGGTCGAACATCGCGGCGACCTCGGCGGGCCGCTTCTCCAGCGTCGCGCGGTAGCCGGTGTGTGTCCGATCTCCTGAGCTCACGCCCGACGACGATACGGCGGGCTGCCTATCGTGGGGGGCGTGACCAGCGCGGCGACGACCACCCAGCGGGTGGTGACCACGCCGCTGGGCCGCAGGCGCAGCGACCTGCTCACCAAGCTCCCGGCGACCGGCGCGCTGGCGTGGGTGCGCGACGGCGAGGGGCTGGTCGGCTGGGGCGAGGTCGACCGCCTCGAGGTCTCCGGCCCCGACGCCCTCCAGCGGGCCGCCGAGT
>NZ_JAMAYF010000074.1:0-474 GCF_023712445.1 Curtobacterium sp. P97
GGGTCACCCCCTGGAGATCGGCTCCTGCGCCGGCGTGCTTGAGGCCGTGCTCGTGGCCGTGCCCGAGGTCGTGGCCGTGCCCGAGGTCGTGGCGCTCGCCGCCCGGGGGTCGGGGTGGCCGAGGTCGGTGAGCCACCCGCGCAGCACCCGGTGCAGGTGCTCGGCGCCCACGACCTCCCCGGGCTCGGCGAACCCGGCGGGGTGCAGCAGGAACCCGTGCTGCTGGGGCCCGCCGAGCCCGCCGTGCGACCCGACGTGCGGCTCGAAGGCCGGGGACTCCTCGGTGGTGGGGTCGAACCGGCTGTTGACCATCACGTCGGCGCAGTGCGGGAACGTCGAGGTGCGGGCGACCAGCCGGGCGGCGTGCGGGCCGTAGGGCGCGAGCGGGTCCTCGCCGATCACCACCCCGGAGTCGAGCCGGTGCAGGCCGTCGCGGCCCAGGACGACGGGGCCGAACTCCTCGGAGTGCACCAG
>NZ_JAMAYF010000075.1:0-473 GCF_023712445.1 Curtobacterium sp. P97
GTCGTCGGTGCTGCTGCGCCGGCCGGACATTCAGGAAGCGGAGCACAATCTGAAGAGCGCCAATGCCGATATCGGCGCGGCGCGGGCGAACTTCTTCCCGTCGATTTCCCTGACCGCCAGCGCCGGGGTCGGCAGCGACTCGCTGTCGTCGCTGTTCAGCCACGGGATGCAGGTGTGGTCGTTCGCCCCCTCCATCAGCCTGCCGCTGTTCACCGGCGGCAGCAACCTGGCGCAGCTGCGCTATGCGGAAGCGGAGAAAAAGGGGCTGATCGCCACCTACGAGAAATCGATTCAGAGCGCCTTTAAGGACGTTGCCGATGCGCTGGCGCGCCGGGAAACGCTGAGCGAAGAGCTCGATGCCCAGCGGCAGTACGTCGCCGCCGAGCAGACATCGCTGGATATCGCCATGAAGAGCTATCAGGCCGGGGTCGGCGATTATCTGTCGGTGCTTACGGCCCAGCGCACGCTGTGGT
>NZ_JAMAYF010000076.1:0-473 GCF_023712445.1 Curtobacterium sp. P97
GGTGCGGGTGTGGCCCAGCCTGCCCAGCTCGGCCCACAGCCCGGCGGCCACCTCGGCGGTCTTGCCGGCCTCGCCGTCGGGGACCACGAGAGCCTCGGCGGCCAGGCCGGCGGACTGCAGGGTGGCGACGGCCTCACCGGCCAGCGCCGCGGTGGAGGCCGTGTGCACGACGGCGGCGCGCACGGCCCCGGCGAGCACGGTGCCCGGCAGCAGGGCGAGCTCGGCGCGCGACCCGGCGCCGACGACGACGTCGTAGGGCCGCTCGCCGGCGACGGTGATGCGGGCGGTCACGACGGGCTGCCCACGGGCGGGACGGCGGCGAGGACGTCGGCCACCACCTCGTCGACGCCGCGGCTGCCCGTCGGCACGTGCAGGGTGGCCACCTCGCGGTACAGCGGGGCGCGGGTCTCGAGCATGCCGCGCAGCATCTGGCGGGGGTTCACGCCGAGGATCGGGCGGTCGCGGGAGAGCCC
>NZ_JAMAYF010000077.1:0-473 GCF_023712445.1 Curtobacterium sp. P97
CACCACGGTCGCCTCGGGCATCTGCATCTTCGCTGCGGACCCCTCCGACGACCCCGACGACGGCACCACCCTGGCGGTCCTCCCCGGGGAGGCCTACACCCTGACCCAGGTGCTGCCCCCCAGCTCCGGTGTCCTCGCCCTGCCCACCGGCGCGGACGCCGTCGTGCACGGCTGGGGCGCCGACCCGGTCACCGCCCCGGACCTGGGCACGCCGACCGCGGACGGCGATCAGCTGCCCGACGACGTGGTGGTCCGGTTCGCCCCCCGGGCGACGCCGGCGGTCACCGGCCGCGGGGTGTCGACCACCGGCTCCGTCGTCTTCTACGACCCGCTGGCCACGGTGTCGTCGGGGCAGCCCGCCACCGTGGTCGTGCCGCCGGTCGCCGCGGCCGCCGACGCCACGGCGCCCGCCGTCCCGGTCGTCCCGGTGGCCGCCGACGCCCCGGCCGTGCCCGCCGCCACCACCACCGCTC
>NZ_JAMAYF010000078.1:0-472 GCF_023712445.1 Curtobacterium sp. P97
ACATACTACTTGTTATTAAAATACTTAACTAAACTTTATTAGTTATCTTTTTTCTCTATATTTCTACGTGACTGACGCTTTTCAAGAATGTCAGATTCATAATCTTCTTGTTGACTCTTGATATATTCTTGTAAGCGATGTTTATTCGGAGTCAATGTTAAACCTAGGAATTTAAGTTCCTGGTTCGCATCCTTGTAGAAACTTACCATCATGAGTATGACGACAAAGGAGAATGGGAATGCACTTATAATTGCAGCACTTTGAATCGCATTTAAAGCTTCAGCGCCGTTACCGCCACCAGCTAATAAAAGTACAAATGCTATTAAGGCCTGTGAAATTCCCCAAACAACTTTTACCATACTAGATGGATTTAATGAACCAAATGTTGTTTGCATTCCTAATACAAATGTTGCTGAGTCAGCAGATGTAATAAGAATGATGCAATTAATAATTGCATCATTCTTTATTACAT
>NZ_JAMAYF010000007.1:0-203862 GCF_023712445.1 Curtobacterium sp. P97
GCCCCCGGGGCGGGCGGGGGGGGGGGGGGCGGGGGGCCCCCGCGCCTCCCGTCCGTCCGTCCGTCCGTCATCCGTGTCGCACCGGTGCCGGGTCGGAGGCTCCCGGCCCACCTAGGATCTTCCGGTGAGCACCGCGACCGCGCCGCCGACGCCCCTCGACCGCCCCGACCACCTCGTCGGCGAGTCGACGCACGACCCCTCCGGAGCGCTGCACGACCGCGGTCGACGGGCGCTTCGCGGGACGCTCGCGGCGCTGGCGATCTGGGCGGTGGCCCGGGTGCTGCTCGAGGGAGCCGCCCTCGTCGCCTGGCTCGTCGAGCGACCGGGACAGCTCGGCCTGCGGACGCTGCCGACCGTCCTGAACCACTGGGACGCGGAGAACTACCTGCACGTCGCCCTGGCCGGCTACCCGACCTTCGGCGTCGTGCCGTTCGACGAGGCGTTCCTGCCCGGGTACCCCTTCCTCTCCCGCTTCGTCGCCGAGGGTGTGTTCTTCACCGTCACCCCGAACCCGACCCAGGTCGCCGCGGCCATGTGGCTCGTGACCGGCCTCTCCGCCGCCGTCGCCGCGGTGCTGCTGTGGAAGGTCGTCCGCGACCGCTTCGACGCGCGCGTCGCGGCCGGCGCCGTCGCGCTCCTGGTCGCGGGGCCCTACGCCCACTTCATGGTCGCGCCGTACGCCGGGTCGCCCTACCTGGCCTTCGCGATCGCCGCCTGGCTGCTCGTCCAGCGCGGCCGCTGGCTCACCGGGGCGCTGCTCTGCATCCCGGCGGGACTGATCCGTGTGGAGACGGTCTACCTCGTGGCGGCCCTGGTCGTCGCGCAGCTGCTCGGCCCGCGGATCCGGCCGTTCTGGTCGCGCCTGTGGCGAGCCGCCGCCTTCGGTGCGGTGGGGTCGCTCGGCCTGGGCTACTACCTCGCCTGGCTCTGGCACCAGACCGGAAACCCGACGCACTGGTTCCTCGTCCAGAAGCTCGGGTGGCACCGCGAGACGCAGTGGCCGTGGGAGACGTTCCGCACGACGCTCCGGATCGCGACCGGGACGACCGGGTCGGGGCAGTTCCAGGAGTGGTCGGACATCGTGATGGTCGCGGTCTACCTGGTCGCGGTCGGCTTCCTCATCGCGAAGCGGTGGTGGCCCGAGCTGGTGTACACGGGCCTCATGGTGGTGTCCATGGGGACGAGCTACGCGTGGACCTCGATGGCCCGCGAGAGCTCGGTGCAGTTCCCGCTCATGGTGCTCGTGGCCTCCACGCTGGCCGGCCGTCGTCGCTCACGGTGGGTCTTCTGGGTGGTGCTCGGCATCGGGATCGTGGACGCGACCTACCAGTCGTACCGGTTCGCACTCGGCGACTGGGGCGACTGAGCCGTCAGCGGCCTGCTCGACGGGCGGTCCGGGCGTCGGGCGGTCCCGGTCCTCGCCGTTCCACAGGTCCGCGCAGTCGACCGCGGAGGCCCCCGCCCGCCGGAGCCAGGCACCGGCGACCCGGTCCCCCGGGTCGGCCGTGACCGCCGCGACGAGCGCCCCGCGGTGCGCCGGACCGACCAGCACCGGGTGACCCGGTCGGCCGTCGAACGCGGCACGCCGCAGGACGTCCGCACCCGCAGACGCCCCGATGACGCGGCGCACGACCGTCGGTGGCATCGTCGGCAGGTCGACGAGCGCGACGCACGCGACGACCCCGTCGTCGAGCACCCGCAGCCCCGCCGCGAGCGACGCACCGGGTCCCTCGGCCCAGTGCTCGGCGACCACCGTGCGGACGGACGGCAGGTCCGGCACGAGCACTCGGGCGTCCCCGGCCGCGGCGCCGAGGACCACGACCACCGAGGCGCAGCCGCCGTCGAGCAGTGCCCGGCTCACGGACCCGAGCCACGGCGTCCCGTCCGTCGTCCGCACCAGCGCCTTCGGCATGCCCATGCGCGTCCCGGCACCGGCGGCGAGCAGGACCCCGGTCACCGGCAGCGGGACGTGCGGGGCGACCGGCAGCGGGTCGTCCGGTCGCGGCACGCGCGGGCCGCCGCTCAGACGAACGCCGGGACGGACGTCCAGGCTGCCGGGGCGTCCTCGACCCCGTCACGCACGACCGTGCCCGAGATGAGTCCGTAGGGACGGTCGGCGGCGAAGAACACCTCGCCCGGGTTCTCGAGCCCGAACGGGGACAGGTCGACCAGGAAGTGGTGCTTGTTCGGCATCGAGAAGCGCACTTCGGCGATCTCGGGGAACGACTCGATCGCCGCGCGCCCCATCGCGAACAGGGTCTGCTGCAGGGCGAGCGAGTGCAGGTCCGCGAAGGTCGCGAGCATCCGGTCGAGCACGCCGGTCCACACCCCGTCGTAGTCGATGCCGTCGGCGACCGCCTCGGGTGTGTAGCGCCACCGCGCGGTGACCGACGTCGCGAGGATCCGGTCGTCGGTCTCGGCGAGCGTCGTGTACGCGTCACGCGGGAAGCCGTGGAACTCGCTGCCCGTCGACTTCAGGACCGTCAGGTCGGTCACGCCGGCGAGCACGTGGACGTCGTCGCCGTCGACCTGCACCACGGCGGTGCGGGTGCCGCGGCCGGACCGGACGAACGCGTGGTCGTGCGCCCGACCGTCGACCGCGATCCGCTCCCAGGCGTGCTGCTCGGCGGACAGCGTCGACCCGTCGTACCAGTCGAACGCCGTCGCGAAGTGCCGGCCGAGGCGGAGGAGGAACTCCTCCGGGGCGCCCACACCGTGCTCCTTCGCGAACGCGTAGACGGTGTTCTTCTGCGTGTCCGTCGCGACGACCTTCGCGTTGTCGCCCTCGGTGTAGGACTCGGCGAGCGCCGCACCGCGCAGCTGGGTCGTGACCGTCAGGTCCTCGATCTCGTGGCGGTCGGTGTCGCGGGTGACCCGGACGAGGCGGACCTCGGCCTTGCCGTACTGGTTCGCACCGAGGCGGACGGACGTGCTGACGGGGGCTGCGGTGGCGGTGGTGTCCATGCGGCGACGATGACAGCCGCGTGTTTCGGTGGTGCGTCGATCAGGTCACGAGCTCCGTCCGCCGAGCCGGCCCGGTCGTGACGCGGCCGTCGTTCCCCCGTAACGGTGCCGAAACACCCGTTCCCTAGCGTTGCCGCCACGAACCGATCCGACCGAGGAGGCACCGTGGCGCGCAGCACCGCACCCCGAGCGTCCTCGGCGTGGAACCGCGGGATGATCGCGCACGGCCGACGACCGGGCGACACCGTCGTCACCCGTCCCGCCACCCCGATCGGACCCCTGCATGGACCTCGTCACCGTCCGCACCCTGCGGACACCGTCGCACCGCGACGACCTCGCGCTCGCACCCGGTGAGCAGCCGCTCGCCGGCGGCACCTGGCTGTACTCCGAGGAGCAACCGGGAACCACCGGCCTCGTCGACCTGACCGGCCTGGGCTGGCCGGACGCCGAGCACACGCCGGAGGGCCTGCGGCTCGGTGCGACGTGCACCATCGCGGCGCTGCTGCGGCTCGACCCCGAGCCGGGGTGGCGTGCGTGGCCCCTCGTCGAGCGGTGCGCGAACGCCCTGCTCGCGTCGTTCAAGGTGTGGAACGCGGCGACGGTCGGCGGGAACGTGGCGACCGCGCTGCCCGCGGGAGCGATCACGGCGTTGCTGGTGACCCTGGACGCGACGGCGGTCGTCTGGACGCCGGACGGCGGGGATCGCCGCCTGCCCGTCGCCGCCCTCGTCACCGGGGTCCGCGCCACGGCACTGGCGCCCGGCGAGGTCGTCCGCGCGTTCGACGTGCCGGAGTCGGCGCTCAGGAGCACCACCGGGTACCGCCGTGTGTCGCTCAGCCCCCACGGTCGGACCGGCGCGCTCGTGACCGCGCGCTGGGACGCCGACGGCTTCGTCCTCGTCGTCACCGGCGGGACCCCGCGACCGGTCGTGCTGCGGTGGGACGCGGTGCCCACGGCTGCCGAGGTCGACACGGTGCTCGCCGCCCACGACGACTGGTACGACGACCCGCACGGCTCCCCCGACTGGCGTCGGGCGGTGTCCCGCCGCTTCGCCGCCGAACTCGCCGCCGAGGCCGGCGGCTCGGGTCTCGCTGCTGCGGAGGGGGTCGCCCGATGAGGTTCGAGGTCGACGGGACGACCGTGGACGCCGCCCCGCAGCCGGGCCAGGTCCTGCGCACCCTGCTCCGCGAGCACGGTGTCACCAGCGTCAAGAAGGGCTGTGACGCCGGCGACTGCGGTGCCTGCTCGGTCCTGCTCGACGGGGTGCCCGTGCACTCCTGCATCACACCGGCGCACCGGCTCGAGGGTCGCGTGGTGACGACGGCCGCGGGCCTCGGCACGCCGGAGCAGCCCCACCCCGTGCAGCGGGCGTACGCCGAGGCCCCCGGGTTCCAGTGCGGGTTCTGCACCGCCGGGTACGTCGTCACCGCGTCCGCCCTCGACGACGACCAGCTCGCCGACCGACACCGGGCGCTCAAGGGCAACCTCTGCCGGTGCACGGGGTACCGCGCGATCGAGGACGCCCTCGACGGCGTGCGCAACACGGCGTGCCCGGGTGCCGGGGCCGCCGTCGGCACGTCCGTCGCGGCCCCGGCGGCGATGCGGATCGTGACCGGGGGCGAGGAGTACACGCTCGACGTCCGCCCGACCGAGGCGCTCCTGCACGTGGCGGTCCTCGGCAGCCCCCACCCGCACGCCCGCGTCGTGTCGATCGACGCGAGCGCGGCCGAGGTCCTGCCCGGTGTGCACCTCGTGCTCACCCACCACGACGACCCCGGCGTGCTCTTCTCGACCGGGCGGCACGACTCGCGGCTCGACGACCCCGACGACACCCGCGTGTTCGACCGGGTGCTGCGGTTCCGAGGGCAGCGCGTGGCGGCCGTCGTCGCCGACAGCGTCCGGATCGCGGAGCAGGCGTGCGCCGTGCTGCGGGTCGAGTACGAGCTGCTGCCGAGCGTGCACGACGTCGACGCCGCGCGCGGCCCGCGCGCTCCCCTGCTGCACGGCGACAAGACGACCGCCGAGCACCGCATCGCCGAGCCCGGCCGCAACGTGGTCGCGGCCCTGCACGGCGAGACCGGCGACGTCGAGGCCGCGCTGGCGTCCGCCGTCGCGTCGGTCGACGGCACCTGGACCACCGGTCGTGTCTCCCACGCGGCGCTCGAGACGCACGCGACCCGCGGTTCGCTGGACCGGGACGGGAGGCTCGTGCTGCGGACCGCCACGCAGGTCCCGTTCCTGGTCCGCGACGAGATCGCGCACGTCTTCGGCCTCGACCCGTCGCGTGTGCGGGTGGTCGCCAAGCGCGTCGGCGGTGGGTTCGGCGGGAAGCAGGAGATGCTCACCGAGGACCTCGTCACCCTCGCCGTGCTGCGCACGGGTCGGAGCGTGCAGTACGAGTTCAGCCGCCGGGACGAGTTCACGATCGCGCCCACGCGGCACCCGATGCGGGTGCGTGTCCGGCTCGGTGCGGACGCGTCCGGCCGCCTGACCGCGATGCACGTCGACCAGGTGATGGACACGGGCGCCTACGGGAACCACGGCGTCGGCGTCATGTTCCACTCGGTCAGCGAGTCGGTCGCCGTCTACCGCTGCCCGGCGAAGCGGGTCGACGCCGAGTCCGTCTACACGAACAACCTGCCGTCGGGGGCGTTCCGCGGGTACGGCCTGGGCCAGGTGGTGTTCGCGATCGAGTCGGCGATGGACGAGCTCGCGCGTCGGCTCGACCTCGACCCGTTCGAGCTCCGGCGGCGCAACGTCGTCGTGCCGGGCGACCCCCTCGTCGTGACCGATCCCGACGAGGAGGACGACCTGCGCTGGGAGGGCAGCTACGGCCTCGACCAGTGCCTCGACCTGGTGGAGGACGCGCTGCGCGCGCCGCTGCCCGAGGTCCCGGCGATGGACGGTCCACCGCTCGACCCGCCCACGGCGGACGGCTCCGGGGACTGGGCGTACGGCACCGGCATCGCGCTGGCCGCCATCGCGACGATGCCGCCCCGTGGGCACCACGCGCACGCGACCGTCGAGGCCGCCACGGACGGCCGCTACCGGATCGGGGTCGGCACGGCGGAGTTCGGCAACGGCACGACGACCGTGCACACCCAGCTCGTCGCGACCGCCCTCGGCTCCACGCCGGACCGGGTCGACGTGCACCAGTCCGACACCGACGCCGCGCAGTACGACACCGGTGCGTTCGGCTCCGCCGGGGTGGTCGTGGCGGGCAAGGCGCTGTTCGCGGCGGCCGAGGACCTCCGCGAGCAGCTGACCGCCCGCGCGCTCCGGATCGTCGCCGCGCGCACACCCCGTGCCGCCTCCGGGCCGCTCGGCCCCGCCGTCGAGGTCCTGCCCGGCGGCGTCCGCGTCGGTGACGAGGTCCTCGGACACGCCGAGCTCCTCGCCGAGGGACCGCTGGTCGCGCACGGCAGCCACGACGGCACCCCGCGGTCGCTCGCGTTCACGGTGCACGGTGCCCGTGTCGCGGTGCACCGACCGACCGGCGAGGTCCGGGTGCTCCACAGCGTGCAGGCCGTCGACGCCGGCACCGTCCTGAACCCCGAGCAGCTGCGCGGACAGGTCGAGGGCGGCGCAGCACAGGCGATGGGATCGACCCTGTACGAGGAGGTCGTGCTCGACGACACCGGTCGCGTGACCACCGACGCCTTCCGGTCGTACCGGGTGCCGAAGATCTCCGACGTGCCCCGCACCGAGGTCCGCTTCGCCGACACGCACGACCCGCTCGGACCGCTCGGGGCGAAGTCGATGAGCGAGGCCCCGTACAACCCCGTCGCCCCGGCGGTGGCGAACGCCGTCCGCGACGCGATCGGCGTGCGTCCGTACCGCCTCCCGATGACGCGCGACCGTGTCTGGGCGCTGCTGCAGGGCGACGCGACCGACGCCGGAGGTGCGTGATGTTCGAACTGGCACCGCGCCTCCTGGCCGTCCTCGACACGGGTGCACCGGTCGTCGTCGCGACGGCGGTCTCGATGACCGGCAGCGCGCCGAGCGGCGTCGGGACCTCGATGGCGGTGCTGCCGGGCGGACAGGTCGTCGGCACCATCTCCGGAGGCTGCGTCGAGGGCTCGCTGTTCCTCACCGCCGAGCAGGTGCTCGACACCGGCGAGGCGGTGTTCGAGCGGTTCGGCTTCGACGACGCCCCCGACGACCCCGATGCTGTGTGGGCCCCCGCGCTCCGGTGCGGTGGTCGCGTGGAGGTGCTCGTCCACCGGGTCACGTCCGACGACGCCCTGCTCGTGAGCGCGCTCCGTGACGCCGCGGCCGGTCTGCCGACCTCGCTCGCCGTCTCGCTGGAGCCGGGGACGCTCGGGGTGGTCGTCACCGCTCCGGACGGGTGCCGCGACCGGGTCTTCGTCGAGCGCAGTGACCACCGCCCCCGCTGCGTCGTCGTCGGCGCCGTCGAGACCGCCGTCGCCGTGACGAACGCCGCCGCGGTGCTCGGCTACGCCGTGATCGTGGTCGACCCGCGGCCGGTGTTCCTGACGGACGAGCGCTTCCCGGCCGCGGACGAGCGGATCGTGGGCTGGCCGACGCGCGTGCTCGAGGGGTTGCCCGTGGACCGGACGACCGCCGTCGTGGTGCTCTCGCACGACGACCGGTTCGACGCCGAGGTGATCGACCAGGCGCTCCGCCGCGGAGCCGGGTACGTCGGCGCGATGGGCTCCCGATCGACCCACGAGCGGCGGCTCGCGGAACTGCACGCGCTCGGCACGCCGGACCTCGATCGGCTCCGCTCCCCGATCGGTCTCGACATCGGCGCGCGGACCTCGGCCGAGACGGCCGTCGCGATCATGGCCGAGGTCGTCGCCGTGCGGACGGGCTCCTCGGGAGGGGCGCTGACCGGCGGGTCCGGCCCGATCCACCGCGTCCCCGCGCGGGTCCCCTGACGCGCGCGCGTCGTGCCCGTCGAACGACGCTCCCGGGACGGCACCAGGGGCGGCGCCTGGTTCGACCTCGCATCCGTGGTTCGACGTCGCATCCGTGGTTCGACGTCGCATCCGTGGTTCGACACGGCCGTCCCGCTCGGCGCCGCGAGCGTCCGGGCGAGAGGAGCCCGAAGGGCACGGGCTCCCACGCGCCTTGAACGGTATGACGATTCGAGCGCACACAGAGCGGTCCAGTGCACGAGGACCGACCGGCACCGACCGCTCGTCACCGCCGCGACCGGGCGACGACGACTCCGGGTTCCGACTGCGCCTCCGGGCGCCGAGGGGAAACTCCGCGGTGACACCGGCGAAACACGGGCACCCTAGGTTCGCCCCATGACGCAGACCCTGATCCGCGCCGGCTGGGTGCTCACCGCCGCACCGGACGGCTCCTCCACACCCGCAGCGATCCGCGACGGCGCCGTCCTGCTCGACGGGGACCGCATCGCCGCCGTCGGCACCTTCGCCGAGCTGTCCGCTGCGCATCCCGACGCACCCGTCCGCGGCGGCGCGTACGACATCGTGACCCCGGGCTTCGTGAACACACACGGCCACTTCAGCGAGGGGCTCATCACGGGCATCGGCTCGCAGTACACGCTGTGGGAGTGGCTCACCGCACTGATCGGCCGCGTCAATCGGGTGATGACCCGCGAGAAGGCGTACGCCGGCACGGTGCTCCAGGGCATCCAGCTCCTCCGGAGCGGTGTGACGACCGCGAACGACATGTTCTGCGCCGACCCGGTGCCCGACGAGCCGGCGACCCCGGGTGTCGTGCAGGCACTCGAGGACCTCGGGCTCCGCGGTGTCGTGTCGTTCGGCTCCGGCGACGTCGACCGCGACTTCGGCGCGACCCCGATCCTCGACGAGTTCGAGGCCCTGCGCGAGGCCGCCGACGCCAGCCGCTACAGCACCTTCCGCGTGGGCGTCTCGTCGATCGGCCGGTACACCGACGACACCTGGCAGGAGCACGTCGACTACGCGGTCGCGGGCGGCCACGGGGTGCACGTGCACTTCCACGAGGTGCGCGAGGAGGTCACCGCCGCCCGGCAGCGCACCGGTCGGACGGCGATCGGCCACGCCGAGGCGACGGGCATGTTCCAGGTCCCGGTGATCGCCGCGCACAGCGTCTGGGTCGACCGCGAGGACCGCGAGCGCTACGCCACGCACGGCGTCGGGGTCGCGCACAACCCCGTCGCGAACGGCATCCTGGCGAGCGGCATCGCGCCGGTCGCCGAACTGCGAGCGCTCGGCGTCCCGGTCGGGATCGGGGTCGACGGTCCGGCGTCGAACGACTCGCAGGACTTCCTGCAGGCGATGAAGACCGCGGCCCTGCTCGCCCGCGTCCGCGACCTGCAGGCAACCGCGATGAGTGCACGCGAAGCCCTCGAGATGGGCACGATCGGCGGCGCCCGGGCCCTGCGGATGGAGCAGGAGATCGGGTCGCTCGAGCCCGGCAAGCGCGCTGACCTGGTGGTGTTCGACGGCGACTCCCCCACGCTGGCGAACGTGCACGACCCCTACCAGGCGGTCGTCTTCGTCGCGGGCAGCCGTGAAGTCCGCGACGTCTGGGTCGACGGCGAGCTGAGCCTCGCCGACGGCGACGTCACGAAGGTCGACGTGCGCGAGGCGGTGGACCGCGCCCGCCCCCTCGCCCGCCAGCTCGTCGCCGAGGCAGGGCTGGAGCGCCTGTCGGCGCTCACCGGTGGCGCGCTCGACGACACCGAGCGTCCGTAGCGGCGCACGTGCGACCGATCGGCTGTGGGGCTCAGCCAAGCGTGATCTCCCGGATCGTCGCCGACACCGTCGACGGATCGTCGGCCGTGGTCTGCGCGGAGCACGACCACTCGACCGGTTCCGTCGCCGTTCCGTGCTCCTCGCGCCGCACGGACGACTCCCCGGTGACGGCGGCCACCGTCACCCCGCTCGGACCGGACGATCGCTGCTCGACGCCCGTCGACCGGGTGTCGACGACCTTCCACGGGGTCGTCCCGTACTGGTCACGCCACCAGGCGACGATCGCCGGCCCGACCCTCGTCTCGCACGCCGCGCGCGCAACCCCGTCGAAGGAGGTCTGCTGCTGCGTGCAGCCGGTGAGCGCGACGAGCACGACCACGACGGCCGTGGCCGCGACGGTGCGGGTCCTCATGCACCCATCGTGCCGAACGCCGTGCGGCGCGTACAGCCCGGGGACGCCGGAGCGCGCGACGCGGCGACCGATCCGCTGCACGACGCACGGTCGCCCCCGCGCTACGCCCCGCCGAGCGCCCGCGTCGCCAGGTGCAGCGCGAGCCGGGTCTCCGGGTCGCCGAGGTCCACGCCGAGCAGCCGCTGCACCCGGTCGATGCGATCGGCCACGGTGTTGCGGTGCACCCCGAGCACCGCGGCCGTCTCCGCCACCGAGGACTCCGCGTCGAGGTACGCCGCCAGGGTCGAGCGGAGCGCCCCGCCCCCGCGCTCCAGGGGCGCGAGGAGCTGCTCCGCCGCCGGCAGGAACGTGTCGGTCTGCGTCCACGCGAGCAGCAGCTGCGCGAGGCCGAGCCGGTCGACGTGCACGAAGAAGCCCGACTCCGGTCGCGCGGCGGCGAGGCGGACGGCGTCACCCGCTTCGCCGAGCGTCCGCACGAGCCCCGCCGGACCGGCGTGCACGCTGCCCACGCCGGCGTTCGTGTCGACCGCGGAGCGCAGGGCGTTCTGGGCGGCGCGCACCGAGGCGGCGAGCGCGGCGACCGCGGCACGGTCGGGTTCGTCGGACGACGAGCACCAGAGTGCCCACCCGTCGGTCTGCTCGACCACCACCACGTCGAGCCCGTGCGCGTCGAACGCCGTCTCGACCTCGCGTCGCAGGGCCACCGCGTCGACCGGCTCCCGCGCGACGAGCCGGACGCCGACGTGCCAGGCGTCGAGCTCCCAGCCGGCGGCGATGGTCCGCTGCACCAGGGGCGGCGCCGGTGCCCCGTCGGCGCTTCGGAGGTCGTCGAGCATCGCCATCCGGTACCGGGCGTCGCGCTCGTCGTCGAGCCGGGTGAGCACGAGCCGGTGTCCGGCCGCGACCGCCGCGACCCGCAGTGCGGTCGCGAGCACGACCCGCTCGGCACGCACGGGCGTGGTGGTGCCGACCGCGAGCCAGGCCCGCGGTCCGATGCCGGTCGGGACGGGCACGGCCACGACCGTCTCCCGGTCGTCGGTCGCCCAGACCGGCTCGCTCGTCCCGACCGTGCGCGCGAGCAGTGCCGCGGTCGCCGGCGCGACCCCCGCACCACGCAGGGGACGTCCCGACGCGTCGAGGAACCGGATCGCGTGTCCGAGCTCGTGCTCGAGCCGGGTGAACAGCTCGTCCAGGGCGGGTCCGGCGTCGAGTCCGACGCGCGCCGCGACGACGGCGGCACGGGCAGCGGGAGCGTCCCCGGACCCGATGAGCTCGTGCACCCGCACGGAGGCGGCCCACGGGTCCGGGGTCACGACCACCGCGACGCCGAGTCGATCGGCGAGCGCGGCGGTCCCGGCGCCGGGCAGCGGTGTCCCGTCGGCGAGCCCGACGACGAGCACCGCGACGCCGGCGGTCGCCGCCCGGCGGAGCAGCACGTCGAACCGGGCGTCGAAGCGCTCGACCGGGGTGAGCAGGACGACCGCGGAGTCGTCCGTCCCGAGCTGCCGACCGACGTGCTCGGGCGGGCCGACGAGTCCGCGCACGGTGGTGACCGTGCCCGTCGCCGGTCCGACGAGCAACGTCGTGCCCTCGGGCAGCAGGGGCAGGAAGTCCGAGACGGGGATCACGCTGCGGCCTCCGGCACGGCGTCGGCGTCGATCCCGAACGCGCGGGGCGCCACGCGTGCCGTGCGCTCCGGCGACGCCCACCACCACGGCGCACCGGGCAGCACGAGCACCGCGAGCTCGTCCCCGACCCGGGCTCGCTCGGTGCTGACGGGCCGCAGGGACCTGGCGTCGACGACGACGATGCAGCTCGGCGTGCTCGCGACCGGTTCACCGTCCACCAGGCAGTGCACCCACTCGCTGCCCGCCTCGACCCGGACGACGGCGCCGGTGGCCGCGTCGCGGATCGCCATCGACCCGTGCACGAACGCGACCGCGTCGCCGCCGCGCTGCACGTCGAGCACGCGGCCGCGGGCGACGGCACGAGCGCCGTCGAGCCCGACCACGAGGTCCTCGACGCCGGCCGCGGCCGCAGCGACGCGTCCGGTGCGCAGTGCCCGGTCGACACTGCCCGTGATGCAGCGTCCGGCGAGCACCTCGGCGTCGACGGGGCCGACCGCGAACGCCGCCCACCCGCCGCTGTGCGAGACCGCCTCGCGCCAGACCGTCTCGAGGTCCCGCGGGTCCGGCGCGTCGACCACGATCCGCAGGCCGCTGGACGTCACCGCAGCGGCGGTGACCGAGGGCGACGACCCGACGAACAGGGAGAGCTGGTCGATGCGCGGTGTCGCCCGACCGACCAGGTCGGCGTCGACGAGCGGCAGGCCGACCGCGTGCGCCGTGAGCGCCGCGGCCGGTCCGGTGACGCCACCGATCTGCGCTGCGACGACGGCGTCCGCCCGACGGCCGGTCCAGCGTTCCACCGCGGCGAGCGCGTCGGGCAGCTCCCGCCCGCTCGGCGTCTTCTCCTCGAGCACGGTGGTCGAGCCGACGAGCCCCACCGCCATCACCGCGCGGACACCGCCGCCGACCGGCACGACCGGCACCCGGGCGTCGCCGAGCGCCCGCCGCAGGGCGTGGGCCATGTGGTCCACCTGGCCGCCACCGCCGCACCCGAGGAGCGCGGTGCCGCGTGCGAAGTCGTCGACGTCGTCGGCCCGGAGGCCCGTCACGACCCCGTCATGCTGCTCGCCCTGGTGCACACCTGCGATCCTCGCGCATCGGCGCCGCTCAGCGCGCCCCCACCGGCGCGCGATCGTGCAGCTGCTCGACCGGGACGAAGTCGTCGTCCAGGCCGAAGCACGACGGCCCGAACACCGCGAGGGCCTCCGGTGTGCGCATGAGGTCGGGCGTCGACACCCCGATCACCCGGACGCGCTGGCCGTAGCGCAGGCGCTCCGTGGTGATCGGTTCCGCCGTCTCGGCGTCGAGCACGCAGATCAGGTCCGGCACCACCGCGACGAGGCGGCCGTCCCGTCGGGCGACGAGGTTCTCGTTCTGGAAGGCGATCTCGAGCTCCGACCCGTCGGCGCCCTGGACGACGGCCCGGCCCTTCGCGAACCCGTCGACCGTCCGGCGCTCGACGTCGACGACCTTGCCGTCGAACAGCTCGCGC
This sequence comes from Curtobacterium sp. P97, assembly GCF_023712445.1. Lineage (NCBI taxonomy): Bacteria > Bacillati > Actinomycetota > Actinomycetes > Micrococcales > Microbacteriaceae > Curtobacterium > Curtobacterium sp. P97. The sequence continues at coordinate 13,171 of NZ_JAMAYF010000007.1, forward strand.
AGGTGCGTGTAGATCGTCTGCCCGAACGCCTCGGCGAGCCCCTCGACGGGGTCGCGGTGCTCTTCGCGTGCCCGTCGGATCGCCCGACCGACCGCCAGCGCGAGCGAGAGTGTCCGCGGGACGGCGGTCTCCCGGACCTGGCGGCCGCTCATCGCGTACTCGGCGATGTACGCCACCCCGCCGAGGCGGATCGTGACGCCGCGGGCGAGCCACTCCATCTGCCGGTTGTCGTGCCCGGTGTCGATGACGACGCCGTGGCCGTTCTCGTCGCTGATCGCCAGCGGGGACCCGGGCACCCCGTACACCGAGAAGGTCTCCATCTGCAGCTCCGGGAACGCGCGCCCCATGCCGTCCGCGTCGACGACGGGCAGGCCGCCGGTCGCGCCGACGAGCAGCGGGATCATCGAGTTGATGCCGCCGCACTCGATCGGCATCGTGGCGGTGGCGGTCCGGCCGAGGTGCGCCTCGAGTCGGCGGAGGGCACCGAGCGGCTCCGGGCCGGCGGGCAGCCGCTCGAGCACCACGGTCGGGGCGCCCATCTGCGCGGTGGGGATGACGAGGGCGTCGTCCGGCACCTCGGACGGGTCGAGGACCGTCACCGGTCCGTGCTCCTCGATCGCCGCCTTGACGAGCAGCATGCCGATGAGCGGGTCGCCCCCGCCCCCGGTGCCGAGCAGTGCGGCGCCGCGCGCGAGGTCGGGCAGGTCGTCGACGTCGATGGTCCAGCTCATGCGTGTTCTCCCTCGCTGACGGTGCCGTCGTGGCGGACCGCCGGGGTGTCGTAGCCGAAGTACCGGGGTCCGGCGAGCGCGAGGCCCTCCGGGGTGTGCCAGCGCGGATCGGCCGGTGCGGTGACGATCCGGACGCGAGCGCCGAAGCGCAGCCCCTCGGTGGTGATCGGTTCACCGGTCTCGGCGTCCAGGGTGACGATCAGGTCGGGGGTGGTGGTGCGGACCGACCCGGCCACCTCGACCAGCAGGTGCTCGTTCTGGAACCGGAGCACGGCCTCCAGGCCGGTGTCACTGCCGGAGCCGGCGATGCGGGCGGTCCCGCGGGCGAAGCCGGTGACGGTCTTCCGCTCCACGTCGGCGACCTTGCCCTCGAACACGACGGTCCCACCGAGCACCGCGGTGACGGCGTCCACGGGGTCCTCGTTCGCGGTACGGGCGGCGACGAGTGCCTCGCCGATCGCGACGCTGAGCGAGAGGCTGCCGCGGACGTACGACTGCTTGAGCTCGGCGCCGGACATCGCGTACTGCGCGGTGATCGCGGAGCACCCCATCTCGACCGTCGCGGTGCGGGCGAGCCGTTCCGCCCAGCGGTTGTCGACGGTGTCGAAGACGGCGGTGTTGCCCTTCTCGTCGGCGAGTGCCATCGGCGTGGCGCTGATCCCCGACAGGGTCGGCAGGACCATCTGCACCTCGGGGAAGGCGCGGCCCATGCCGTCGCCGTCGACGAGCGGCAGGCCGAGCTCGGCCGCGGCGACGATCGGGCTGGTCGAGTTGACGCCGCCGACCTCGATGCACGCGACGTGCGTCGGGGTGACGCCGAGGTGGGTGGCCAGGCTGCGGATCGCCTCGGCGAACTGCGCGCCGGACGGCAGCTTCTCGACCATGACGGTCGGTGCGCCGATCATCGCGACGTTGAGCACGACGGCGTCGTCGGGCAGGTCCTCGACCTGCACGACCGGCACGGGGCCGTGCTCGCGGACCGCGGCCTCGGCCAGCAGTCGGCCGATGTAGGGGTCGCCACCTCCGCCGGTACCGAGGACGGCGGCGCCGCGGGCGAGCGCGGAGCAGTCCTCGCCGATCTCGGTGAGGGGACGGACGGTGGTCGCCGACGGACGCGTGTCCGCGCCGGGTACCGTCGCCGTCGTCGTCATCGGACCAGCGCCCCGAGTGCGAGGTCGCCGACCGCCTTGGCGCGGATGCGCGTGGCGTTGCCGGGCAGGTACGGGATCGGGACCTCGTCGAAGTCGACGATCGCGACACTGGACGGATCGGCTCCGGCGGCGACGGCGCGGTCGACGGCCTCCTGGCGGGCCTCGTCGACCACGGCGGAACGCCTGCCCTCGCTGATCGCGTAGACCTTGTCGACCTCGCCGGACACCTGCGCGATGGCGGCGCCGATCGCGTTGGCGACCGAGTGGTGCTCCGGCCGGTGCACCGTGCCGAGCCCGGGCAGGGTGTCGGGCAGCAGGACGGACCCGCCACCGACGGCGACCACGGGCAGCGGGTCCGACGAGGTGCGCATGCGCTCCACGACGTCGGCGACGCGCTCGGCGATCACCGCGAGGGCCCGTTCGGCGACCTCGGCCGGCACCCCGGCGACACGGGAGACGTCCCCGATGGCGCCACGGCCACCGCGGACGGCCACATCGGTCGCGGTGAGGGTGTCGCCGCCGAAGACCAGGCTCTCCTGGGTGAGCCGGTAGCCGACCGAGTCCGGGCCGACCAGGGCGCCGTCCTCGCGGATGCGGGAGCCGCCCCCGATGCCGATCGACAGCACGTCGGGCATCCGGAAGTTCGTGCGGATGCCCGCGACCGCGACCTCACCGGTGGCCTCGCGCGGGAAGCCACCGGTCAGCACGCCGACGTCGCTCGTGGTGCCGCCGACGTCGACGACCGCGCAGGTGTCGAAGCCGGAGAGCACCGCGGCGCCGCGCATCGAGTTCGTCGGGCCCGAGGCGAACGTCGCGACCGGGTAGCGCCGGGCGTACTCGACGTCCATGAGCGTGCCGTCGTTCTGGCTGAGGAACAGGGGCGCGTCGATCCCGCTGCCGGCGACGGAGCCGGACAGACCGTCGACGATGCGGTCGGCGAGCTCGCGGAGCGCCGCGTTGATGATGGTGGCGTTCTCGCGCTCGAGCAGCCCGATGCGTCCGATCTCGCTCGACAGCGAGAGCGCGACGTCCGGTCCGAGCTCGGCGGCCATGATCGCCTGCGCCCGCTGCTCGAACTCGTCGTTGATCGGGGAGAACACCGACGAGATCGCGATCGAGCGGATCCCGGCGGCACCGATGGCCTCGGCGTGCCGCTTCAGCTCGTCCGGGTCCAGCTCGGAGATGACCCGGCCGTCGAACTCGTGGCCGCCGTGCGCCAGGAACGCCCGTCCCTGCACGGCGCCCACCAGGTGCTCGGGCCAGTCGGTGAAGGGCGGCAGGGACGCGGTCGCCGGCAGGCCGAGACGGACGGCCGCGGTCGGGGCGAGCCCCCGGGCCTCGACGAGCGCGTTGATGAAGTGCGTCGTACCGATCATCACGCCGTCGATGTCCGCCGAGGTGAAGTCGCGCTGCTCGCGCAGGCCGGCCAGGGCGGCGACGATACCGGACGTGACGTCCTGGGTCGTCGACCGCTTCACGGCCGCGGCGACCGTGCTGCCGTCCATCAGGACGGCGTCCGTGTTCGTGCCGCCGACGTCGATGCCGATGCGCATGGGGTTCCCTTCGGGGTGGTGCTGTCGTGGTGCTGACGGAGTGCCGGTGGTGGTGCTGTCGTGGTGCCGGTGGTGGTGCTGACGGAGTGTCGGGCCGGGCCGGGCGTGGGCCACGGCACGGCCGGCGACGAGGTGGCGGTCGGCAGGGGGGGGGGGGGGCCGACCGCCGGCTTCAGGGCGCCGGTGCCGGCGCGGGTGCCGCCGTCGCGGCGTCGCTCGTCGTGCCGTCGCCGACCGCTGCCGGCGCGTCCTCGGTGCGGCTCACGCCGACCCCGCGGACCCATCCGGCCTTGCCGGCGATCACGTAGAGCACGAAGGCGATGACGACGGAGTTGATCGACGGGATGCCGATCGCGACGAAGTAGCCGACCAGTGCCGCGACCGCCCAGATGACGAGTGTCGCGGGGACCCACGTCGGGCTCGTAGCCGGCAGGCCCTCGCTCTCGCTGAGTTCACGGCGTCAGCGCTGCACGACGAAGTACTCGGCGATCATGATCCCCGCGATCGGCGGGAACACGACACCGAGCACGATGAGGAAGGGGGTGAAGGCGTCGAGGAACCCGACGGCGGCCAGCACCGACCCGACGATGCCGAGCACGAGGGTGACGACGCCACGGTTCACCTTCCTGCCGAACACCACGTCGATGAAGTTCGTGACGCCGAGGCTCGAGCTGTAGATGTTCCAGTCGTTGATCTTGAACGTGCCGAGCAGGATCACGAGGATGCCGACCCAGCCGACGCTCGACGTGATGACGCGGGTGATGTCGGACGACCCGACGGCGTGGGCGAGCAGGACGCCCGCGAGCCCGATGACGTACTCCCCCAGCGTGACGCCGAGCGCGGTCTGCTTGACGACGTCGCCGACCGAGCGGTTGAAGCGCGTCATGTCCGGCGTGATGACCGCGCCGACGATGAAGCCCCCGGCGACGAGGGTCGTGCCCGCGACGAAGCTCAGCTCCGGGCCGGCCGGGGCCTTCGCGGCGAGCTCGGCGATCGAGTGCTGGCTCAGCTCGACGACGACCGCCCAGCCCACCAGGATCAGGAACAGCGGCACCGTGATGTTGGCGAGCCACTGCATGGAGTGGAAGCCGCGGAGCACGATCGCGGTGACGAGCAGGCCGAACACGAGCGACCACGCCCACGCCGGCAGGACCGGCAGGATCGCGACGAGCCCGGCGGCGGAGACGCCGGACTGGATGCCGAACCACCCGATCAGGCTCAGGCCGATCGCCAGGCCCACCAGTGCGGAGCCGGCCTTGCCGAACCCGGTCCACCGCGCGATCACGGAGGTGTTGAGGCCCTCGCGCATGCCGATGATGCCGACGAAGACCGACACGATCTCCAGGATCACGGCACCGAGGGTGATCGCCCAGAACGCCTCCCAGAAGCCCATGCCGAAGCCGAGCGTGGCACCGAGCAGGAACTGGGACAGGGCGGAGATCTGCCCGAACCGCTGCACCGCGACCTGGAACCAGCCGTAGCGGGCGGAGGCGGGGACGCGGGACAGGGAGTGGTCGTCGACGACGACGGACGGGGCTGGTGGTGCTGACGCTGCACTGGCCATCGGGTGCTCCTGGGGGAAGGGGAGCCGGTCGGGGCGACCGGGTTGCGGCAACCGTAGTGACGTGACGGAAGCGGGTACACGTGCACGATGTCGTTACCGACAGGTGAACCGGTGCACTCTGCACAGCGTCGTCCCTGGGAGCGTCGGGTGGCGCTGTCCGGCGCCGAACCCCGAACACGACGGAGGCCCGGGAACGACATGGGCCCGGGAACGACGAAGGCCCCGTCGCAGTGCGACGGGGCCTTCTCAGATGTGCGCTCGAAGGGACTCGAACCCCCAACCTTCTGATCCGTAGTCAGAAGTTTTCCGCGTTTCTGTTTTGCAACTCGTCAGATTTGCGGTGTAGAGTCTCAAACATGCGAGCACACCTGAGGACAGGTGAGCAGCTATGGATACACCGATTGGATGCACGGATGCACCGCAGAAGGAGGCAGGGCTAAGCCCGCCACGGAACCAGCAACAAGGAGGGCCGGCCCGCAGCAACGGACCAGCCCTCACACCCCACCCGTAAGTCAGTACAGGAGGAACAGTCGTGGACGCTACACGCAACCACCGACGTAGGAGGCCCGCAGCCTTCACCCACATCGGAGTGCTCGGCGGTCAATGGACCGCGCACGACAGGAGAAGGAGGCGTGATGGCACGCATCACCCGAGGTAAGGGCGAGGGAGCTCTGTTCCGCGTCCCGGCCGACACCAGCAAGCCGCTGAAGTTCTGGCAGGCCGTAGTAGAGCTCCCTCCCCGCAACGGGGAACGACGACGCAAGTTCGTTCGCTCGAAGGATAAGCGCGTCGCGCTCACGAAGCTGCGAGTCCTGCAGAAGGATCTCGCGAAGGTCGGAGACCTTCCCACCGCGTCGCAGACACTCGAGTCGTGGCTGCGGCACTGGTTCGACAACGTGCACGTGAAGCGCATTGCACCGAAGACCGCGCCAACGCAGCGTGGCCTGATCGAGAACCACATCATCCCGTCGATCGGGAACGTCCGACTCGACAAGCTCGAGCCGTCGCACGTGCAACGGCTACACAACGACATCCTCAGCAAGCGGGCACTGAAGGGCAAGACCGCCGGCCAGTTCTACTCGTCGACCACCGCCCTCCAAGCGCACCGCGTGCTCGGTACGGCGATGCGTGACGCCGAACGCGAAGGACGAGTCACCCGCAACGTCACCCAGCTTGTCGATGCTCCACGTCGTGCGAAGACCAACCTTGCCGTCCTCGATCTCGACGCCGGCATCCGCATCCTGCAGGAGTCAGCACGACCAGGCGACCGCATGGGATCGCGCTGGGCCACCGCGCTTCTCACCGGAGCGCGGCAAGGGGAGGTCATTGGTCTTGAGGTCGACCGTGTTGGAGAGCACCTCGACCTGTCCTGGCAGCTGCAGCGCCTCACCTGGTCGCACGGCTGTAACCCAACCGAGCCACGCAAGCCGAAGTGCTCATGGAAGCGCGGCACCGACTGCCCGCAGCGGCAACTCAACGCGCCACCGGACTGGGAGCACCGACACCTGACCGGCGGGCTCTGGCTGTCCCGCCCCAAGTCGGCCGCCGGCTGGCGGGTGATCCCACTCGTCGACCCACTACGGGAGATCATTGAACGGCGCGTGCACATTGCGTCGACCGAGCCGAACCCGCACGGCCTGGTCTGGACCGCAGACCGCAAGCGCACCCCTCAGGGAGTGCTGCTCGAACTCGACGGCTCCCCCATCGACCCGGGCTACGACAACCGCGCATGGCACCAGCTCCTCGAGCGAGCCGGCGTCATCGATGCCCGACTGCACGACGCGCGGCACACCACTGTGGACCTGCTCTACGAAGCCGAAGTGCCCGAACCGGTCATCACGGAGATCGTTGGACACTCCACGATCGGGATGTCGCGGCGTTACCGGTCCCGCGGCAACCAGCGTGCGCTACGCGACGCCCTGACCAAGATGTCCGCCCTGCTGACGCCAGGAGTTGCACCAGACCCGCCAGATTCGCCCGGTGACTCCGAGCTCGGCAGCGATCCGAGCTGAGTCGTCACTCCACCGCATCAACGCAACCGCCTCATCCTCGCTGATGAGGCGGTTTGCTGCGTACCGGTCGGCCTGCACCTCGTGCTTCGGACGGTCGTCCGGGTGACCGAGCGCCGCGTGGGCAATCCCGTGAGCGAGAGCCGTTCGGTCGTGCACACGCCGCAGCCGGTCGCGGATCACGATGATGTTGTGCTCCGGCAGCCACATCTCGTGAGTCGTCCGGAGCGGACGGTGCAGGACAGTAATCCCAAGCTCCGCTGCGTGTTGGTACGGGTCGTACATGCTCCCCCAGATCGGTGGTCAGTCGAACTGTTCGTCCGTGTCCATCTCAGGGTCGGTGGTCGCTGCGTGGGGCAGCTTCTCGATCTCGTCGACGGTCATGTCCTCAACCCGCTTCGGGTGAAGGGTGGTCACATTCTGACCAGCGACCTCCGACAGTTTCGCCGCCCGCTTGTCCGCTGCGTCGAGGATCTCCTGTGCCGAGATGCCGAGCGCGCGGGCGATGTCGTAGAGCCGGCTGATCGGAATCTCGGCGTTGCCGGACACCAGCCGAGTCATCGTCGCGACCGAGAACCCCGCACCCTTCGCAACGGCCGCCTTGGTCGTGTCTTCTCGGGAGATGAACCCCTTGATCACGTCAGCGGTGGCGCGGTTGATGAACTCATTCGGATCGGTCACCTCGTCACAGTACCGGAGTCGATCCTCACTTTTGCGGATAAATCCCGCGTCCTCGCTTGTGCTCGTCAGATTTGACGAGTAGCGTTGCAGGCATGAGCAGGAGGACGAACCCCCAGACGATCGGCCAGCACGTGAGTGCGCTGATCGTCGCTGGCGGTGCCAACGTGGCAACCGTCGCAGCAGCCGCCGACATGGACAAGTCCGGACTACTCGCACGCCTCAACGGCGACCGCGAGTTCACAGTCCGGGAGCTCGCCCGTGTCGGCGGCTTTCTGCGTCTCAGCACCTCCGCGCTTCTCCCAGGAGGATCCGCGTGAACGACAAGACCCCCGGCGACAAGCTCGCCTACACGATCGACAACCTCGCCCGCGCAGTGGACGTGTCCGACTGGACCATCCGGCAGGCGATCAACTCAGGGGACCTCATCCCGGTCTACCCGGGCAAGAAGAAGGCCCTGATCCCCAAGTCGGAGGCCGAGCGCTGGCTGCACTCGCTTCCCACTGAAAGGCCCGAAGCCTCCTAGCTTCCGGCCCCACCTCTTCCGAACTGCGCGCCTCACGGAGGGCGCTGTTCGGCGCGCACGGAAACGGGCGCATCAGCACCACCCGCGTCGCTTGCCCCTAGCACTGGACGTCTCTTCGGAGAGGTGCAGCACGGGTATCAGGCCCCTGGACAGCAGTCAGCCGACTGCGGCGGCGACAGCAGCGGGAGAACTACACAGAGTCTTTCCGCCCCTGGCATGACGGGGGCGCGGCAGTGAGCAGCACGGGCGTCGTTGTGGGCGTGGCCGGCATTCCTGCCGAATCTGCGGACGGATCACCGTAATCCGCGGCCCAGCCACATGCGTGGGGCTGGTCGGTGATGAACGCAGACAAGTCATGCGGCCCCGGATGGTCGTAGCAGCGTGTTCGACTCCGCTGCCGGGGACATGGAACAGGAGAGATGGCTACCAGTGCCGAACTGGACTGACTACGAGGTCTCGGATCGTGGCCGGCTCCGCCGCGCTACTCCGGGCAAGAACACGCACCCGGGCCGAGTCCTGCTGGGCCGAGTCGACCACAAGGGCTACCGCATGTTCATGATGCCCGGCGGGAAGCGTGAGAGAGCGCACCGGCTCGTGGCGCAAGCGTTCGTCGCGCCCTACTTCGGCGATCTTGTTCGTCATCTCGACGGCGACCAGACGAACAACAGCGCGGCGAACCTTGCGTGGGGCACGGCACAGGACAACACGGACGACCGGAAGCGGCATGGCCGGAAGACGGGCTGGCATCACCTGCAGACCCATTGCAAGTGGGGGCACCCGCTGACGGAGGGCAACTTCCGCTGGAGCAACATCCGCGGACGTGAGCCGTACCGGGTCTGCCTTGCCTGCCGGCGAGACCAGGCCAGGAGACGTGCGGCACGTCAGCGGATGCCCGCTTGACCATCAGCCCCCGAGTCGTAGTCGGGATTGTCCGCGTTCGAGTCGCGGCGGGGGCACCAGCGCGCCCGGACCCCTAACCGGGCGCGCTCCCTCATCTATCGAAGGAGCCCAACGTGCACTACATCGAGATCCAGACCGCGGAGAACAGTCGACTCATCGGCTGGGTCCGCATCTACGGAGACAGCGACCTCGACCGTCTCCTGCGGTGGGGCAGCAGCCTGCTCGACGGCGTTCACCCCAAGCCGTCCCTCCGCGTCACCGACTCCGAAGGCGTCGTCGCCGGCGCATGGCAGAAGGACGGGTACACCGCATGAGCCCCGCAGCTCGCACCACCGACCCGGCCACGTCGCACGCTGCAGCGAGATCCGTGGCGAACGTCACCGTCGTCCAGTCCCGCATCTTCGACATCATCCGCGACGCCAGCCTGTTCGGCGGCGGCATCACGGATGAGGGAATCATCGCGACGTACTCCCGTCAGGCGCGGGTGAACGCGTGGACGATGCCGTCGCCGTCGTCGATCCGCACCCGCCGTAAGGAGCTCGAGGACCGCGGTGAGATCAGGCCGTACGTCGATGAGGACGGCAACGTCGTTCACGGTCACACGGAGCGGGGACGGCTGGCGCAGATGTGGACGGTCGCCTGATGGCCGAGATGACCGGCGACATGTTCGGCCGCGCGTGGCCTGGGGAACCGTACGCGATCGAGTTCGAACCGACCGCAGAGCAGACCGCCGCAATCGAACGGCTCGCTGCACGACACAACTCAACCGAGCTGCTGCCGATGCTGCTGGGGGTGACCGCATGAAGACCGCACTCGCACTCATCGCACTCGGTGTCCTCGCTGGCCTGTTCGCGTCCGCCGCTGACCGGTACTCGCTGACGTGGACGTTCCTCGCGTGGCTGGTGTTCGTGTCCGCGGTCGGGTCGCTCCTCCGAGTCCACGCCGTCGTCAACGGTGAGGAGGAGGACCGGTGAGCTGCAACAAGTCAATTGAGCAGCGGTTCTGGCCCAAGGTTGACCGCTCTCGAGGCGAGCACGCGTGCTGGTTGTGGAAAGCCGCTTGCACCGACCAGGGGTATGGGTCGATCAAGGTGAACGGCAAGACAGCCCTTGCGCACCGGGTGTCCTACGCGCTGTTCGGTGGCGACCTGACCAGAGCACGGGTACTCGACCACACATGCTTCAACCGTTCATGCGTGAACCCGCGTCACCTGCGAGCTGTGACGACCAAGCAGAATGCCGAGCACCTTCGGGGATCGCGCCCCAGCAACCGCAGCGGCATTCGCGGCGTGGTCTGGCAGAAGCGGACCGGCAAGTGGCAAGTGCGCGTGACGCACAACCGACGCGCTTACTACGGCGGCACGTTCTCGGACCTTGCGTCTGCTGACGATGCTGCAACCGCGTTGAGAGCCGCGCTGTTCTCACACGACGACTACCAACCGACGGCAGCACGCGCCGACTACGAAATGCAAACCGAGCTCGATGGCAAGGAGATCGCGAGATCTGCCGAGAGCGACCTCGTCTCAACCTGCGACTGACCGTCGCCACAATCCCGCGCGCCCCACCCGGAGAGCGCGCCATCAACCATGCCCAGGAGGCAGACATGAGCAACAGTTGGAAGGACGCGGCTGAGTCGTCCGACGCGGCCGTGCAGAACATGAGAGCCGGCAACCATGCTCTCGCGCAGACGCACGCGGTCGTCGCGATCATGCACCTGCTCAGCGCGATGAACAAGCCGGCGGAGTTCACGCTCAACGTCAAGCCAGACCTCTTCAGCCTCAACGACGCCGGCGCACGCATCAACGCGAGCCTCTGGAACGTGCAGCCGCCCACCCTCCCCACCGAGCCGGGCATCTACCAGGACCGGCACGGCCTCCCCTGGTGGAGGACCGCCGTCGAATCCGACGCACCGTGGATGAGCATCACCCACGGGCACTGCGACGACCGCTGGTTCACCGACCAGCACGCCGCGCAGCACGCACCCTTCACCCGGATGGAGGCGGTGCAGCGATGAGCGGCACTGAGGACGTCGTGAACCATCCGTCGCACTACACCGCTTACCAGGGCATCGAGGTGATCGACCTGACGGAGCAGATGAACTTCAACCGGGGCAACGCCGTGAAGTACATCGCACGCGCCGGCCTCAAGGACCCCGCGAAAGAGGTCGAGGACCTGCAGAAGGCCCGCTGGTACCTCGACCGGGAGATCGCCCGACTCAGCGCCCCCGGAGCCATCCGGATCCAGCGGGCACCGCAGGACGAGTGGGTGGAGGTATGACCGGCCGAATCGACCTCGCGCTCCCTGAGGCGGAGTACCACGCCCACCCGGCCCTGTCCTCGACCGGCGCACGCCGCCTCCTCGACTCACCTGCCCGGTTCGACTACTGGCAGAAGCACCCGCAGCCCGGGAAGCAGTCGTTCGACGTCGGCACCGCGGTGCACACGCGAGTCCTCGGGATCGGCGCGGGGACGATCCCGTACCCGGACGAACACGTCACCGCATCCGGAGCCGTCAGCACAAAGGCTGCGACGGTTGCGTGGGCGGAGGAGCAGCGTGCGATCGGCCTGACCCCGGTAGCACCGGCGCAGGCGGCGCGGATCGGCGGGATGGCAGAAGCGGTGCTCAAGCACCCAGTCGCCCGTCCGCTGTTCGAGCGCGGCGGGCACCCCGAGACGTCCGTGTTCACCACCGACGAGGACACCGGCGTCGACATGCGTGCCCGGTTCGACTACCTGTCGCTCACCGGTCGTCCCGTCGCCGTGGACCTCAAGACCACCGCGAAGTCCGCATCCGTCGACGGCTTTACCCGCACCGTCGCCGACTACGGCTACGACGTCCAGCAGGCCCACTACCTCCGCACCCTCCGCAACCGGTCCATCCCGTTCTACTTCGTCGTCGTCGAAGCCGAAGCACCACACCTCGTCGGCGTCCACCACCTCGACATCGAATGGGTCCGCATGGGGGAAGCGCGAGTGCAGCGTGCGCTCGAGCTCTACGCCGAGTGCACCGCATCCGGCATCTGGCCCGGCTACCCAACCGAGCCGCAACTCATCAGCCCGCCCAACTGGCTCGTCTACCAGCACGAGGACGAGTACGGGCCCGTCGAAACCACCACCGTGAGGCACCTATGAACATCTCCAAGCTGCGGCAATCCAACAGCCAGCAGATCAACGCCGATGACCTCTTGAGTTCGCCCGTCACCGTCACCGTCACCGGAGCGGTAGAGGGCACCGCAGAGCAGCCGGTACTCGTCTCCGTCGCCGAAGTACAGGGGAAGACGTACCGGCCGTCGCTCACCATGCGGAAGGTGCTCGGAGCGGTCTGGGGCGACGAGACCAACGTGTGGATCGGCAGACGCCTCACCCTGTACCGCAACCCCGACATCCGGTTCGGTGGGCAAGTCGTCGGCGGCATCGAGATCTCAGCGATGAGCGGCATCGACCGCCCCGTCGAAGTGTCCGTCCTCGAGAAGCGCGGCAAGCGGAAAGCGTTCACCGTCCAGCCGCTCGCGGATGCTGCACCCGGCCGCGACTGGCAGTCCGAACTGCAGCTCGCCGGCACCGACATCGAAGCGCTCCGAGCTCTCGGCAACGCTGCCCTCCGCGCGAAAGCCGACCAGTCCGTCATCGCCGCCATCCGAGCAGCCGTCGACCAAGCGCAGAAGGGCGGCACCGAATGAGCCGGAGCAAGCAGAAGGGCACCGCCTTCGAGCGGGCCATCGCCGACTACCTCGCCCAGCAGATGCACGACGACCGCATCGACCGGGCCCCCCTCGTCGGCGCGAAGGACAAGGGCGACATCTCCGGCGTCGTCTCACCATTTGGCCGGATCGTCCTCGAGCTCAAGAACCACAACCGGCAGGAACTCGCCGTCTGGGTCGACGAAGCCGAGACGGAACGCGGCAACGCGGATGCTCTCGTCGGCGTCGTCGTCCACAAGCGCCGCGGCAAGGGACAGCCCGGTGATCAGTACGTCACCCTCACCGTCGACGGGCTCGTGAAGCTCCTCGGCGGACCGATCGGCAACGACCGATGAGTTCCGTCGAGCCCGGCGACTGGTTCCAGTCCAAGGGCAACCCGGCCGCCTTCCTCGAAGTGCTCGCCGTGTGGACGGAGAGCGGCGAGGAGCAGGTAAAGGTCCGCGTCGGCAAACAGGAACGCACCTGCTCGAAGCGGTACCTGCTCAACACGTGGACACACCTCGAGGACGACGCATGACAACAGGAAGGAGGAACGATGGCGAAGGACGACAGGCTCTACGCCCGCTTTGACATCGCGATGGACGAGCACCCGAAGATCATGCTGCTATCCGACGCCGGTTTCCGTGCACTCATCGAGGCGACGTTGTACTCAAGACGGCAGCTCACGGACGGCTTCCTCGCCGCCCGTATCGCTGAACGCAAGTGGGGCCGCGACGTCATCACCGAGCTCACTGGCAATGATCCGGAGCGCCCGTCGTGGCAGCCGTACGAGAAGGACGGCGTGGACGGGTACATGATCCACGACTTCGCGGAACACCAGACCACCAACGCCGACATCGAGGCGAAGCGTGCGGCTGGACGCAAGGGCGGGCTAGCGAAAGCTGCCAGGACGGGTAGCAAACCGCTAGCACCTGCTACGGATGTGCTACAGCAGAACGCTAGCACCACCTCTAGTCCACCCCTAGCTATTACAGAGACAGAGACAGAGACAGAGACACCTACTTCTAACGAAGTAGGTGAGAAGCCGCGCAAGCGCGGTACACGCATCCCTGAACCGTTCATCGTCGATCGCGCCATGAGGGAGTGGGCGGCCGAGCACACGCCGGGCGTCGACGTGAACTTCACAACGGCGAAGTTCGTTGATCACTGGCGGGCAAAAACCGGCAGGGACGCAACGAAGCTCGATTGGCGTGCGACGTGGAACAACTGGCTGCGCAACGACTATCAGCGACTGCCCCAAAGGAGACCGCAGCAGCAGCCCTCACGTGGCACTCGCCGTGACGACGAACTGCTCGCGTTCATGACCCGCGACGACAACAACGACCAACAGCAGTGGGAGATCGAAGCATGACTCAAGCAATTTGCAAGCACTGCGGTAAGCCAATCCACTTGACGCATTGGACCACTGCTCCGTGGAGTCATGGCTCAGGCGATAACGAACCCGTCTGCCAGTCGACGACGATCGCGGAGCCCAAATGAACCGCCCCGAAGTGCGTCGACTTCTCGGCTACATCTCGGCCGGATTCGACAACCGTGCCCTGTCCGACGCGACCGCCGAAGTGTGGTCCGAGGAACTACCCGACGTCAGCTTCGACGTCGCCAAGGAAGCCGTACGCCGGCACTTCCGGAAACCGACGCCACGACCATACCTGTCGTTGGACGTGCTCATGGACGAGATCCGGGTGCTCACACGGCAGACGACGACGGCGATCGAGGAGGACGTGCGCTCAGCGAAGGCACGCGGACTCCTGGACGCCTCATGGCCTGCACGTGAGCCGTTGCCTGCAGCAGTTGCCGCTCGGCTCGCAGAAGCCCGCCAGACGTTCGCGAGACAGGCGGCCGCGATCGAGTCTCGCGTCATCGAGAACCCGCGCAGCCTCGGTGAACTTGGACGGCCCGGAAAGGACATGCCCCGTGACTGACGACCGCGAACGTTGGCGCATCACCAAGGAAAACATCTACGACCGCGATCTGCGGCGACGCGTTCAGCACAAGGCCTGGCACCTGTATCGGGGCCGAAAGCTGATTGCCAAGTACCGCCGCTGGGAGCGTGCCTGGGAGCACCTGGACGCCATCCACCGCAAGTTCCCGGAGGTGTTGTGACTGACCAAAACGACTGGGACGTGTGGCCGGCACCGCACACGAAACCGGAACATTACGAGTTCGACCGCGACGCACACGAAGCGGAAGTGCAGCAGTGGATCGAGCACTACCGGAAGGAACGAGGGGAGGGCAATTCATGAACGAGCCATGTGATCGATGCAAGACCTCAACCGATGGCATCTACCGGCATGAGCAATACGACCCCGACAAGGAGCGTTGGATCGACAGCCTCAGGAACGGATTCCGGAAGACGACGAAGGTTTACGAGACCGTACACACAGCTCGGTTCTCACGCCTCGTCTACGGCGACCGCACCGTAAAGAGCAACACCTTCACCGACTTCCACCTGTGCCCGTCCTGCTGGGACGGCCTGACGGACTATCTGTTCCCCAGGCGACCGCATGAGCGATGACGCGTGGGAGAACTTCATCGCCTCCATCGACCCGGTAGCGCTTGAAGCCGAACGAATGCGCGTCCACGGCAACCTGATGACAGAACGGTTCGGGTCAAGACAGCACCACGAAACCGTCCGCGCCCATGAATGGCTGAAAGCGCACCGGCAAGACGCGACCACCGCAGTCACGGGCAACACACCTTGTGAAATCTACCCGACCGTGAGCGACGACGAGCTCTTGGCGTCCCTCGAAGAGGTGGCCGAATGGAACGCCCGGCAGACGGTATCGCGACATGCACGTGACGCCGCGAACCAGAAATACAAGCAGTACAGAGACGCCGCGCGTGCGGCAAGGAAGGCAGCAGCATGAGCAAGGCAACCATCACCGTCGAGGGTTTCGTCACAAAGGACCCCGAACTGAAGCAGCACAACGGCAAGCCCGTCATCGCCGTCGACATCGCACACACGCCCCGCAAGAAGGACGGCGACCAGTGGGTAGACGCCGGCGACACGATCTGGTTCCAGGCGTCCTTCTGGGAACGTGACGCGGAAGCGATCGCAGCGTCCGTACGCAAGAGCACGCTGGTGACCGTCACCGGCCAGCCCGAGCTGAACGTGTACACGCGCCAGGACGGCACCCCCGGCGTTTCGGTGCGCATCAAGTTCGGCACCCTCGGCGTCATCCCCAGGCAGGCGCAGGGCGGCCAGCAGCGCCCGTCCGACCCGTACGCCGGACAGATGGACTACACGCAGCAGAACGCGCCGCAGACAGGCGCACAGGAGACCTGGCTTGGCGGCTCTTACCAGGATGAGAGCCCGTTTTGACCGGCATCAGCGTCGACCCGATCGTCGTCTTCGCCGCCTTCCGGTATGCGCTCGGCCGAAGCACGTACATCACCAGCGACATCACTGACTGCATCCAGCGCAACGCGAGCGCCCTGCCCGCCACCGATCGAGCAGTCATGGTCCGAGAAATACGGGAGGCCATCGTCACCGGCCAAGCGGGTATGCCAACGGATGTCGAGGCCTGGCAGCGCACGCTCGAACGACTCAGCAAGGAGAACCGATGACCGCCACCCCAGCGACCCGCATCCGTCTCGACGCGCTCCTCCGCCTCCTCACCCAGAGCGGCGAAATCACACCACTCGGCGTCCGACAAATCGAACGCGTACTCGACAACGAAGGGATCACCACATGACCGAGCAAGAGCCGACCGTGCAGGTGCCAGTGTCGCTGCCGACGCGCGAGGAGATCGCGGAGGCGTGGGATCGAGCGCGCGAAGACAGCTCCATCCCTCGAAAGCGCAGTGGTGCAATGCGCCCAGTTGATGCGTTCGAGGCAGGCTTCCGTTCTGCGCTCGCCCTCCTCTCGCAGGCGACCCCGACCGCCGAGCAGTGCGGGGCAGTGTTCCCGGGAGACTTCCAGGGGCCGCCCATGTACTGCACGCGCCCGGTCGGTCACCAGGGCCCTCACGATGCAGATGGCATGCGCTGGCTCAACCGGTACACGATCCGCGACGTGACACCACCCAAGGACGCCCCATGACCACCCGCGAGGAGTGGCGCACGATCCTCCTCGACCGGGGCGTCGACGAGGACACCGCTGACCTGATGTGCCGCGTCTACGCGGACGACGAGGAGGACGACTGATGACCAAACCGATCAAGACCACGGGCGACAAGGAAGTGACGGTCGACCACACCTCGCGAGGAATCGTGGTCGTCACCGTGGGGCGCTCGCTTCCGATCCGCTACGAGCCGGCGGACGCAGCACGACTCGCGGACGCTCTCAAGACCGAGGCACAGAACGCGATCCACGCCGAGCGCGTGGGGAGGAGGAAGACGTGACCGAGAGTCAGTACATCCAGGCGCGGCCAGCAAACGGGTACCTGGTGCACGCCATCCCACGGACCGCGACGCAGCAGGTGACCCAGGCGGAGCGAGATCGATACCAGGCACTCGTCTACGCCACCGCCCTCTGTGGGGTCCGAGGCTCGTCAGGCATGGGCGCAGGCGGCATGCGGATCACCCCGATCGTCCCGCCCGCGTTCACCATCGATCCCACCTGGGGGCCGCCGCTCGGGTCCTGCCGCCGCTGCGCCCAGATCCTCCGCAAGCAGCAGTCGCGGTCCTGATGCTCGAACCCCTCCACCAGCCCGGGGAGCTCTGCACCCACCAGTGCAAGGAGTTCCCCGAGCTGTGTCCAGCCAACACCACCCCACCACCACGGCGAGCGCTCCGACAGCGGAGGGCTCGCCGTCGTCGTTCCCAGACCAGGAGAGACCCATGACCGACATCGAGACACCGCGCCGCACGAAGCGCCGCTACGCACACGAGCTCTTCCCTGCCGGCGACGAGTGGGAGGTCCGCCCCCTCGCCGTCGAGGTGCCCCGCCTGTACGCCCGCGCGATGGGCTTCGAGGTCGACGGCACCGGCTGGTACGACCTCCTCGACGCCGGCTCGACTGCGGACAGCCGCACGGCGGGCAACCGGACGTTGCAGCTCGTCGACTGCCGGAACATCGCGTTCCTCGCCGACGCCCTCGCGCAGGGCCTCACCGGCGACGACGCCTGGACGTGGGCGGAGGAGCACGCCCGCGACGAGTCCGGCGAACTCGCGTGGGAGCGCGCCGAGCACTACGGCGTCCGCCCCGAGCTCATCAAGCCGTACCCGTGCGGCCCCGAGCCGGATCACCACGACCACTTCGCCGACATGGAGAACCGTTGCGGCATCACCACCCAAGTCGACGGCCCCGAGTCCGCCTGCCCGACCTGCACCGAACCGATCCCCGCCGAGGAGGAAGCATGACCGTCACCCTGCCGCCCGACCAGTACGAGGGGCAGCAACTCTGCCCCCGCTGCGGAGACGACGGCACCGGCCACCGGTACCAGATCTGCGCAGAGGAGCAGCCCCTCGGCTTCCGCCCGACACACGCCGAATCATGCGAGCGCTACAGGTACGCCAACGAGCTCTGCAGCGCATGCGAGTCGCTGTACGAACAGGAGACCCCATGACCACCACCGAACAGCCACAGCGCTCGCCGCAGCCGACGTACCGATGGGAAGTCCAGTCGGATGCGCCGTACTGGTCGCTGATCGACGCAAGCGCAGTCGAAATCACCGGCACCGGAGACCTCGTGTTCTTCGTGGACGGCGAGGTCATCCAGACCTTCGCTGCGCGTCACTGGCACAGCTGCGAACGAAAGGGGGAACGCGGATGACCGTCATCGTCGGCTGCATCACGAACACGATGCGCGATCAGAAGCCCTGCCTCCGCCGCGACGAACACCTGCCTACCTGCGACGGCACCGAGTACGCCTGGTCCATCCACGACGGCGTGTGGCTCGAGACCGACCAGCCCTGCACCGGATGCTCACCCCGGCCCGCCGCCCACGGGCTCCTCTGCGGAGGCCACTGGGGGCGCGTCGAAGCCGCTGTGAAGGCGTGGCCCGACCTGCACGACGTCCTCACCCAGTTCGACCGCCTCGTGCAGCAGGAAGGCGGCTCGAGCGGCCACGAGTCGTCCGTGCCGATCAGCGCCACCAAGCTCGCCATCGACGAGGTTCAGTCCCACCAGCGATCGTTCACCGGCAACGTCGACGTGTGGGTCGCGGGGGAGCAGGGTGCGGCCGAGTCGATCCGGTTCGCGGCCGCCGTCAACCGGGCCATCCGCACGTTCCCCACCGAGGAGGCTGCGCACAGCGTGCAGATCCTCCGCTGCCCCGAGTGCGAGCTCCGGTCCCTCGTCTGGCACCCGCCGACGTCGACAGCGGAACCCGTCCGCATCGAGTGCCGCAACCCGAAGTGCACCTACGACGTCGACCAGGACACCTTCGAACCCGAAACCAGAACCGTGGAGGCAGCATGACCGAATGGGTCAGCATCCGAGAAGCGGCGATCCTCGCCGGTAGAGCACCGCAGAACATCTACGCGTGGATCAACAAGGGCAAGCTCACTTCCCGGCGCAACGCTCAGGGGCAGCTCGAAGTCAACGGAATCGACGTCCTCCGCGTCGAGTCGACCGTGAAGCCCGGCCGTCCGCGGGGCACGGTGACACGCCGAGGGATGGTTGTTGACAAAACCCGTGAAAGGCGTGAAAGTAGCTAGTGAGGATTTACCCGTGTGTCCAAATCCGGCACGCGCTTGGAAGCCCCGACCACTATGGTCGGGGCTTCCGCCGTTTCCAGACATGAGAGGCCCCCGCGCTGCTGTAACAGCCGGGGGTTTGACCGACTCGGTGAGGAGTCGATATGCGAAGCGTATCAGTCAGCAAGGATCGCCTGCGGTTCTGGTCCAAGGTCGACAAGACGGAGACCTGCTGGATCTGGACGGCTGGGAACACCTGCGGATACGGCCGGTTCAAGATCGCAGGCCGAATGGCCATGGCGCATCGAGTTGCGTGGTCGTTCGAGCACGGCGATGTTCCGGCTGGGATGGTCCTGGACCACATGTGTTTCAACACGATGTGCGTTCGGCCGTCCCATCTGCGATCGGTGACTCCGAAGCAGAACATCGAACATCGTGCCCGCGCAAACTCGAACAGTAGCACCGGCGTCCGAGGCGTCTCCTTCGCTGCGGGTGCCTACGTTGTCCGCGCAAAGCACAACCGGAGGACCGTCAACGGCGGCCGGTTCAAAACCCTGGCAGAAGCAGAAGCCCGGGCCGTCCAACTGCGTGCTGAGCTGTTCACCCACGACGACGCATTAGCACCGAGCTAGCCGAAGCGACGAGCGCCCCGCAGCGCTGCACGCTTCTCGGTCGCTCGCTGCACACGACTCGCGACCACCGCGTAGTCGGCGAGCACGTCCTCACGCTTGACCAGCCGCTGTAGACGCTGCTCGTACCGGACCCACGACTCACCGAACGTCTCACGTACCGCCGCTTCCTTGCTGCGGTCGTTCCTCGGGTGCAACTCCTCGAAGGCGAGGATCGCGCGCTCGTCATCCGTCATCACCACAGCATGCGCCGCACCGCCGACACGGTCGCGGCCGCGACTTCCATACCCGCCGCAAGTCGTTCAGGGGACGACAGGCGGGGCCGAACAAGACGCTGGTGCCTCCGCAGACGCATACGGAGGGGCAAGCCGGGTGCAGATCCGGGACCGATCACGGTGGTCAGCCCACCCGCGGAGGCTCGCCGCGACAACAACGAGCTTCGGGAAGGCGGACGGTCGGACCGGTTGGGAACGCCCGACCGGAGCGCACCGACCGTCCGCCAGTCCCGCCCTGAGTTTGAGGACACCGTGAGAATCACGGCAGTCCCAAACTTCCCCCAAACTTCGCAGAGGCCTTTGCCGGACCAGTCCTGCGTCGAAGTAGACCGGCTGAGCAGTCTCACGCGGTGGCCTGCCAGGTGAATCCGAGCAAAGCTGCCGCCCCGCCAGAGAGCGGGCGTAGGAGACCAGCGAGACGGTGCTGCCACCGCTCAGCCGTTCAATCGGCGTCGCCCTCCACGCCCGCTCTGCTGTGCGCCCCACTCTTCCCCGTCACCCGCAGACCACAACAGATGCTGCTGCGACGAGCTGACGGGGATCTAACGCGCCGTCTTCCCTCGGGCACACCCACCTGACACGTGGACCTGAGACGTGAGCGGCCACCACTTGAGGGCGTCAGCGCGAACCTGTAGCGCGAAGGACGTCCACGACGGGTACGACTCTTGGCCCGAGACGCACCTGCGCCCTCACCACTTCCGCCCCCGAGCACACAGGAGAACACGATGGACGAAGAGATCGACCGCGAGAACCGCCGGATCGCACTCGACCATGCCGTGAAGGTCAGCACCTACGACGGCGAGACCGGCAACGAGGAACTCGTGCAGCGCGCCGAGGCGTACCTGACGTTCCTCAACGGGTCTTCCTCGTGAAGCTCTCCGCCATCCGCGCGTTGCTCAAGCAGCACGGCCACAAGACGACCGCCGAGATCGACCGCTTCGACGTGAAACGCGCCGCCGGCGAGGTCATCGGTGTCGACGTCATGCTGACCGACGGCACCCTCGCCTACCTGCCCGTCGATGCAGTAGCCGGGCGGGGGTAGGCGCAGCTCATGCCCGGAGGGGCCGGCATTACAGCCGGGCACCCGGAGCCCCCACGAACCGGAGCCCCCACCCGGACGGTCCGCCTGCGCTTCCCCGAGCCGGACGCAACGCACCGCACCAGGACGAACACGCGCACCTCGCTCGCGCCCATCGGCTACGACAGCGAGGGCGCGCCGCTGTACGCATGGCAGCTCGACGACGAGCGCTGACGACAGGAGCACGACGTGGGCGAGCAGTGGTCAGGCAGCACACGCAAGCAGCGGCTACCGCGCGACTGGGACGAGCGGCGCGCGGCCGTTCGCGATCGCGCCGGCGGACGATGCCAGGGCACGATGCGCGACGGCACACGCTGCGTCGAGCTCGGCACTGACTGCGACCACATCGTGCACGGCGACAACCACGCTCTCTCGAACCTGCAGTGGCTGTGCTCATGGCACCACGACAAGAAGACCGCACGCGAAGCGCTCGAAGCACGACGACACCAGCGCGTCCCGTCCGCGCGTAAGCCACGCGAGAAGCACCCAGGACTCAGGTAGACACCGACGCCACGAACACGCGGCACACGGGCGTACAGAGGGGGCCTCCACCCCCTCCCCCCGGGGTCGCCCCGGTCGTAGAGGTGCTGTGGCCGAGGCTGTGTACGGGTCTGGGGATTCTCGCCCCGCCACGGCGCGTGCCCGTGGCATGAGACGTACCACGTTCACTCTGCCCCTGACCGCAACGGACACGAGGGCATCACCCGAAACGGGAGCCCATCATGCCCGGACACGGCCCCGCACCGAAGGACCCGAAGAAGCGCGCACGACGCAACGCGGAGACGACCGTCGTTCGCATCCTGCCGCGAGCCGTCGTCGCGCAGCCAGAGCTGCCGACAATCGCGATCGAGGAGGACGGCGAGCTCCGCGAGTTCCGGTGGCCGGCCATCACTCGCGAGTGGTGGGACATGTGGGCGACGTCGCCGCTCTCGCTCGACTTCACCGCGACCGACTGGTCCGAGCTCCGAGACACTGCGCTCATCCACGCCCGCTACTGGAACGGCGACATCAAGCTCGCCGCCGAGCTCCGACTGCGGACGGCGAAGTTCGGCGCGACCCCCGAGGATCGCGCCCGGCTTCGGATCTCGTTCGCGCAGGCCGAGGACGCCGAGACGAAGACCGCCACCCGGCGCGCCAGC
This sequence comes from Curtobacterium sp. P97, assembly GCF_023712445.1. Lineage (NCBI taxonomy): Bacteria > Bacillati > Actinomycetota > Actinomycetes > Micrococcales > Microbacteriaceae > Curtobacterium > Curtobacterium sp. P97. Next base: position 35,683 of record NZ_JAMAYF010000007.1, read on the forward strand.
TCGCGCGATCGGTTCGGGGGCGTGGCTCTGCCGAAGGAAGCGACGGGAGACTGATGCCCTGGCGACCGCTCGACGGCGAGGAGTTCCCGACCCTCGGCTACCACGTCGCGGACCAGATGGCGGAGTTCCTCGAGTACGTCGTCTCTCGCGAGCAGCTCGAGTTCCTCATCCGGCTTTACGAGCTCGACCCGGCCACCGGCAAGCGAGTGAAGACCCGCGCCGTGATCCAGCGCCCCCGTGGCTGGGGCAAGTCCCCGCTGCTGGCATCGATCGGCCTGGCCGAAGCGCTCTTCGAGGTCGTCCCCGACGGCTGGGACGCCGGCGGGCAGCCCGTCGCGCGGCCGTGGATCGACTTCAAGAGCATCATCAACGTCCCGATCACCGCAACGTCGGACGACCAGGTGGGCAACACCTGGGCACCGATGCTCGAGATGGCTCGCACGGACTCGCTCGTCGACGAGTTCGACATCGACCCGATGGACACCTTCATCGGGATCCCCGGCGGCAAGGTAGAGCCACGCACCTCGTCCGGTCGGTCGATCAAGGGCCTCCCGGGACAGGTCGCGGCGATCATGGACCAGACCGAGGAGTGGGTCCGCGGCAACGGCGGGCTGCGCCTCGCACAGAACATCCGCGACAACTCGACCAAGGCCGGCGGCGTCGTCATCGAGTCACCGAACGCGTTCACCCCGGGCGAGAACTCGGTCGCGGAAGCGTCCGCCCGCGACTGGGAGCTCATCAAGAGCAAGAAGTACGTCGACCTGGCCAAGACGCGGCAGATCCACTACGACCACCGTGAGGCCCCGGCGGACACCGACCCCACCGACCAGGCATCCCTCGAGTACGGGCTGCGGTACGCGTACGGCGACAGCTCGGACCACCCCGACGGCTGCGTGATCCACAATCCGCCCTGCGAGCCCGGCTGGGCTCCGATCGAGCGCCAGATGCTCGCGTTCCTCGACACCTCGAACGATCCGCAGTCGCTCCGCGCGAACTTCCTCAACCAGATCACCCACGCGACCAACTCGTACATCTCGCAGCCCGAGCTCCGCGCGATTCAGGATCTCGACAAGGTGATCTCGAAGACGGAGCCGGTCACGCTCGGCTTCGATGGCTCGGAGGGGCGCAAGCCCGGCCGCGGCACCGCCGACTCGACGGTGCTCATCGGCTACTCGGTCACGCAGAAGCACCTGTTCAAGCTCGGCGTCTGGGAGCAGCCCGACGGCCCCAAGGGCGAGGGCTGGCGGCCCCCGGTGCTCGAGATCGAGGCGAAGGTCCGGCAGGCGTTCAAGGACTACAACGTCGTCGGCTTCTACGCCGACCCCTCCGCTGGCTGGGCCGGTCACGTGAAGACGTGGGAGGCCGAGTACGCGAAGCGGCTCAAGGTCCGGATGTCCCGCGACGAGCCGATCCGCTGGCGGCAGAAGGATCTCGCGCGCACAACGGGCACGTTCGACCAGCTCGAGTCGGCGATCGCCGCCGGCGACATCAGCTACGACGGCTCTCCGGAGCTCACCGCCCACTTCCTCAACGCCCGGCGCGACCCGCGCCGGTCCGGGTACGTGCTCAAGAAGCCCGACGAGGACCAGGACGGCAAGAAGATCGACGCCACCTGGGGCGCGATGTTCGCCTACGCGGCCGGCATCGACGCGCTCGGCGCGAACCTCACGAAGAAGAAGACCGCCGCCCGCCGCATCCGCTGAGAGGAGAACCGTGGCTACCACCCCGGCCGAATGGCTCCCGATCCTCGCGAAGCGCCTCGACGCCCGCCAGAAGCGGATCGAGAAGAACCGTTCCTACGCCAACGGCAACGCGCCGATGCCCGAGATGGGTGCGAACACCCGCGAGTCGTGGAAGGCGTTCCAGAAGAAGGCCCGCACGAACTACGGCGGACTCACCTGCGAGTCGCTCGGCGGCCGGATGGTCCCCAACGGGGTCCGCGTCGGCACGTCCACGACCAGCGACGCCGTGCTCGCCGCCCGCCGGGTCTGGCGCGACAACCGCCTCGACGTCGTCTTCGGCGACGCGATCGCGAACATGCTCACCACGAGCGTCGGCTACCTCGTCACCGGTGTCCGCGACGGCCGCCCGATCATCACCTCCGAGCTGCCCGAGCAGGTCATCACCGCCCCTGACCCGACGCAGCCCTGGCGGGCCCGCGCCGCACTCAAGGCGTGGCGCGATCCCGACGACGGCAAGGACTACGCCCTCGTCTGGCTCCCCGGCGTCCGGCAGCTCTTCTCCCGCAAGTCGACGAACTCGAACGGCACCCCGCAGCCGCAGGTCGACGGCGACTGGGAAGAGGACCGCCCCGCCGAGCTCCACGCTGGCGGCGTCCCGGTCTACGTGCTCGAGAACAAGGGCGGCGTCGCCGAGTTCGAGCCGCACATCGACGTCATCGACCGTGCGAACCTCGGCAAGCTGCAGCGCCTCGTCGTCACCGCGATGCAGGCGTTCAAGCAGCGCGCCATCAAGGGGGGCCTGCCCGAGAAGGACGACGACGGCAACGACATCGACTGGGCGAAGGTCTTCGACCCCGCGCCCGGAGCGCTCTGGGACCTCCCCGAGGGCATCGACGTGTGGGAGTCGGCCGAGACGGACATCCGGCCGCTCCTCGAGGGCGAGAAGACCGACGCGCGCGACTTCGCCGCCGTGACCCTCACCCCGCTGTCCGTGTTCATCCCCTCCGGCGAGAACCAGTCCGCCGAGGGAGCGCAGAACGCGAACAAGGGTGAGATTCAGAAGGCGAAGAACCGCATCGCGCGGGCGACCGCGCCGATGGAAGGGTCCCTCCTCGAAGCGCTCCGCGTGCTCGGCGTCGACGACGGCGAGACGATCGAGCTGCTCTGGGAGCCGCCGGAGCACATCTCGTTCGGCGAGAAGACCCTGGCGGCGAAGCAGGCCAAGGAGGCCGGCATGTCGGCCCGGTGGATCAAGCAGAACATCATGGGGATGTCGCCGGACGAGATCGACCAGGACGAGTCCAACGCCACCTCCGACGCGCTGCTCGCCGCGACCCTGATCGGAGCCGCCGGTGGCAACGGCAACGCTTGACCAGCTGACCGCCGCGCACCAGACGACGACGGCGCAGATCCGCGACCGGACGCTCGCCGTCACCGCCGCCCGGTGGGACGCATCGCCGGCGTACCGGGACGCTGACATCGACCAGCTGATCGCGCAGATCCTCCCGCAGGTGCAGGCCAGCCAGCTCGCCACTGCGACGCTGACGAACGCCTACATCGGGCAGGCCGCGCGCCTCACCGGTACGGCGATCGCCCCGGCGACCGTGAACCGCGACGCGATCCTCGGCTACCGCGGCGTCGACTCGTACGACGTCTACCGCCGCGGCGCGGTCACGCTGTACACGGCCCTGTCGAACGGGTCGCCGCTGAGTCTGGCCGTCGGGTACGGGCTCGACCGGATGCTGACGATCGTCGCGACGGAGCTGCAGCAGGCGAAGAACCGGCAGGCGCAGCGCGCACTCGAGGAGTCCGGCTTCTACGGCTACCGGCGGGCCCTCACCGGCCTCGAGAACTGCGCGCTGTGCGCCATCGCGTCGACACAGCGCTACTCGAAGTCGGAGCTCATGCCGATCCACCCAGGCTGCGACTGCGGCGTGCAGCCGGTCCGGGACGCCGACGGGCCGGGCACGATCCTCGACCCCGACGTCCTCGAGCGCACGCACGCGCTCATCGACCAGAAGCTCGGCGGCACCGACCGCGGCGCACGGGACCTCGGCATCGAGAAGACGTCGTCCGCAGGCAAGCCCCTCAGCGACTTCACGGACCTCGTCGTCGTCAACGACCACGGCGAGCTCGGTCCCACCCTCGCGTGGCGGTCCGACAAGTTCACCAGCGCCGCGGACATCGCAGCGCTCACCTGACTTCCCCACGCCGTGGGGAGTGACCGAAACGGTCAACCACCAACCCGAAACGGGAGATACCGATGCCGGACGACGACAACAAGCCGAAGCCGACCGAGGGCGCAACGCTCGAGGAGCAGCTGGCAGCAGCACTCGCCGACGCTGAGAAGTGGAAGGGCCTGTCTCGCAAGAACGAGGAGCGGGCCACGTCGAACGCCGACAAGGCGAAGAAGTTCGACGAGCACGAGGAAGCGAACCGCACCGAGCTCGAGAAGGCCATCGCCCGCGCCGAGGCAGCCGAGAAGACCGTCGCGGAACGCGACGCGAAGGACACGGCCGCCACGCTGCGCGACGAGGTCGCCGCCGCGAAGGGCTTCGCCGATCGGAAGATCAGCGCGACCGCCCTCCGAGGTGCGACCCGCGAAGAGCTCGAGGCGCACGCCGACGAGCTGCTCGCCCTGGTCCCCGCGCCCCCCGCAGGCCCCTCGGCCGACGGGCAGGGACAGGCCGGACAGCAGATCGGCGAAGGCGAGATGTCGGCGGAAGACGTCGTCACGGCAGCCACCACCAGGTAACCCCCGCTGGCGTTCGCCACGAACCCAAGCGGCCACAACACACCCCGAGGAGGGATCGTGGCGGACAACAACATCTTCACGAAGGGCACGAAGTTCGCGCAGACCGCGCTGGCTCTGCTCCGGAAGACCATCAAGGCCCCCGGCCTGTTCACGACCAAGTACAGCGTCGCGGACTTCCGCGGTGCCGAGGGCGACACGATCGGCGTGAAGCGCCCGGCCGTGCTCGTCGCCCGCGAGAAGGCGTGGCGCGGTGACGACGAGATCGTCATCGACAAGCTCGTCAACACGAAGATCCAGGTGAAGCTGGATCGGCACGTCTACAGCGCCGTGGCGCTCTCCCCGGAAGAGGAGACGCTCGACGAGGTCGACTACGTGCGCGACGTCCAGGCCCCGCAGGTCACGGCCGTCGCCGAGGCCGTCGCCGCGGTGGCCGTCTCCGCGCTCACCGGCGCGACGTTCGTCAACTCGGTCAAGTTCAACCCGAACTCGGCCGACGCCGTCGAGTCCGACCCCCGCAAGGTCGCGATCCGTGCTCGGAAGCTGTTCCAGAAGGCACACGTGCCGGCTTCCGGCCGCTTCTGGCTCGTCGGCGCGGACATCTCCGAGGCGATCGCCTCGCACGACAAGCTGCTCGAGGTCGACACCTCCGGGCTGCCCGAGGCGCTCCGCGAGGGCGTCGTCGGTCGTCTCGGCGGCTTCACTATCGTCGAGCTCGACGAGCTCGACCCGACCGCCTCGTACTTCGTGCACGAGTCGGCGATCGCCTGGGTCGTCGTGGCCCCGGTGGTGCCGAACGGCGTCGCGAAGGGCGGCGGCGTCGCGGCCGGCAACGGCCTCGCCGTGACGCAGCTGTGGGACTACGACAGCGACCACCTCCGGGACCGCTCGATCGTGCACGCCTTCGCCGGCGCGAGCACGGTCACCGACCCGAAGACGAACGCGGACGGCTCGCTCGTCCTCGACTCGGACAACCAGCCGACGCTGCAGTTCGTCCGCGCGATCAAGGTCACGTACAGCACCACCGCCCCCGCGGCGTCCTGAGAGGAGTGAGGTCATGGCCGACAACGCCCTGGCGAAGTCCACCGACGTCTCCGACGCGCTCGGTCGTGACCTCACGCCCTCCGAGGCGAAGCAGGTCCCCGGGCACCTCCTCAAGGTGTCCGAGCTGTTCCGCCTCGAAGCTCGCCAGCAGTTCACCCGCGGTCGGTCCACCAACCGGCTCCGGGTGAACGCCGGCGCGCTCACGCTTCCCCAGCGCCCCGTGCAGACGGTGCACACGGTCGACGGCGAGCCCGCCGACCGGTTCACCCTCATCGGCCAGCGCCTCGAGGTTCCCGTGGCGACCGGCACGTTCGTCGTCGTCGACTACGACCACGGCTACGACGAGGTCCCCGACCTCGTCCGCCTCACCGTCGCCGGCGTCGTCGCGCAGCTGCTCGAAGCCGACCCACGGGCCCGCGCCGGCGTCAGCCAGCGCGGCGAGACGCGCGGGCCGTTCAGCAGCCAGGAGACGTACGCGGCGTGGGCGCAGGGCGCGTCCCCGCGGCTTGCGCCCGACGACGTCCGGACCGCGCAGTCGTACCGGGTGAAGACCTACGGCTCGATCGTGCAGGGGTACTGATGGGCGGCGAGTCCGTCACCTGGCACCACCGCTCCGCCACCGGCGAGCTCGACCGCTACCGGAAGCCGATCCAGGCCGACGTCGACACCGTGATCGACAAGGTGCTCGTCGCGCCGAACCTCGGCGACGAGGTCACCGGCACCGACGCCGACACCTCGAACCCCCGCATCACCCTCTACTTCCCGGCGGCCGTCGGCATCGGCCCCGCCGACCAGTTCACCGTCCGCGGCACCCGCTACAAGGTGTTCAGCAGCGAGGCCGACTGGTCTACCGGCATGACCGACTGGAACCCCGGATCCGTCGTGCAGCTCTCCCGGACGGAGTACGTCGATGGCTAGATCCCGCGTCGTCCTCAACCGCCGCGGCTTCGGCGCGGTCCTGGCGTCCGCCGCGATGGAGCGCCAGCTGCGCCCCTACGCCGACGACATCGCCGCGCAGATCCCCGGCGCGACCGTCACCGCGATCCGCACCGGCGTCGGCACCGCGAACTCCCGCGTCCGCCTCCGCGTCGAGGCTGAGGTCTGGGAGCGGGCCAGGCTCGTCGCCGCCATGCGCGCGGTCCTCAGCAACGCAGCATCCCGGTAGGAGGGCCCGTGCACGGCGTCATCTACGGCGACTTCCTCGCCCACCTCATCGCCCGCACCGACGCGCTCCTCCGCACCCGCACCGAGCCGTACGCGGCCGGCGTGGACGTGTCGAACCGGAAGGGTGCCACCGGACGTCGCGCGGTCGTCCTGACGACCAGCCCGGGCGGCGGCACCGGCAACACGCTCCGCACCTCCTACGTCACGGTCGACGTCGTCACCGACGACGAGGGCACCACGGTCGACCTCATCAACCTCGTCCTCGCGCTCGTCACCTCGCGCGGCTCCGGCGGCATGGTCGACGGGAGTCCGATCACCCTCCTCGAGGTGAACGGCGGCCCGAACCCGGACCCCGCACCCGACGGCTTCTACAAGCAGACCGCCGAGCTCGAGGTCCAACACCGCGGCTCCTCGCTCTGAGCCGCCCACACACGAAGCCCTGCCGACCGGCGGGGCTTCTCGCATTCCTCCCACCGAGCAGGGACCCCAGGGGCACACGCCCACCACACCACAACTGGAAGGAAGGGCCCTCGTGTCCCTCAAGGCAGAGAACGTCCGCGTAGCGGTCACGGGCGCGGTGTACAACGCCCCGAAGACCGCCGCGCGTCCGGCAACGGCGACCGAGGCTCTCTCGGCCGACCACAAGGACCTCGGCTACGTCGGCGACGGCGGTGTCACCGAGACCCGCGACCGGTCGACGAACCAGATCCGCGCGTGGCAGAACGGCGCACTCGTCCGCGAGCCCGTCACCGAGTCCACGATCCGCTACAACTTCATCCTCCTCGAGACGAAGAAGGAGACCATCGAGCTGTACTACGGCACGAAGGTCGCCGCGGACGGCTCGGTCAAGATCAACCCGTCCAAGACCGGCGGTCGCCAGTCGTTCGTCATCGACGTCATCGACGAGGACGACATCATCCGCATCGACATCCCCGACGGTGAGGTCACCGAGGTCGGCGACCAGGTCTACGTGAACGGCGAGGCCATCGGTTACGAGGTCACCGTCACCGGCTACTCGATCACCGACGGCGACGAGACCTACTCCGCTGTCAAGTGGTACGGGTCCCTCGACACCACCGCGGGGGCCTGAGCGATGGCCGCCGCGAAGACGATCCTCGTGCGCCACACGCACACGGGCGAGATCAAGGAAGTCACCGCCGAGCAGCGCGAGAACCAGGACAAGAACTACTGGGTCCGCATCACCGGCGACGCCAAGCCGGCTGCCCCCACCGCGCCGGAGCCGAAGACCACCCCGAAGGCGACCACGCCCAAGGAGTGACCGACCGGTGTGCCGGGGCGCTCGGGCCCCGGCACACCACCCACCCCACCCGAGCACTCCACCGAGCTAGGAGAACAACATGGGCGACACCGCCACCAAGGCCCTGCAGATCAAGGCCAAGACCCGTCCGCCGCTCGTCATCGAGTACGCCGGCACCGAGTACACCCTGCCCGGCCGCATCCCGGCCGAGATCATGACGATCCAGGCGCAGCACAAGAAGCCGAAGAACCCGGACAAGAAGGTCCAGGAGCAGTGGCAGCGCGACCTCGGCGTCGCCACGATGGACAAGTTCGTCGAGCTCGTCCTGCCCGAGGACTTCCGCGCCGCCGTCGACCTCGAGGACCTCGAGACGGTCTTCGAGCACTGGGCGGGGCACGTCGGCCTGGGGGAATCGAAGGACTCCGAGAACTAGCGGAGTCCTACCCCGACGAGCTCGTCTGGGAGCTCCACCAGCTGGGGATCGACGTCGATGACATCGGCGACGACGAGGACTCCACCGCAGAACAGATCGCGAAGGCGGTCGACCACGTGAAGGTCGACCGCCTTCTGCGTGTCGCGACGCGGGAGCCGAGCTCGGTTCTCTTCGCCGTGCAGCACGGGTGGGACTACCCCGTCAGCCGCGAGTGGATGCAGCACGCCGACCAGATGGACCAGTTCGCCGCCGCCCAGTGGACCAAGGGCAGCCCCCGCCCGAAGCCGTACCCGCGCCCGTGGCGGGACGCCAACACCAACCGCCTCGGCAAGACCAATCTCGCCCCCGCAGAAGCGCGGGAGGTGCTGCGAAGGAACAGGGAGGGACTGACGCATGTCGACTGAGTCCGCCGTTGCGTACGTGTCCGTGGTTCCCCAGGCGAAGGGTGCCGGCCGGGCGATCGAGCGGGAAATCAACCCGCAGGCACTCGGCGTCTCGGTCGGCAGCAAGATGTCGTCCGGCTTCCTCCGCCAGGTCGGGTCGATGGCCGTGAAGTCCACCGCGATCGTCGGTGCAGGCGTCACGGCCATCGGCGCGACCATCGCAGGCGTCGCCGCGAAGAAGGGCATCGCCCGACTTCTCGACATCGACGACGCCAAGGGCAAGCTCGCAGGCCTCAAGACCTCCACCGAGGGCATCGCCCAGATCATGGACAGCGCCCTGCAGTCCGTCCGCGGTACCGCGTTCGGGCTCGGCGACGCCGCCGGGGTCGCCTCGAACGCCGTCGCCGCCGGCATCAAGCCCGGCCAGGCGCTCACGAAGTACCTCAAGCTCACCGCCGACGCGGCCACCATCGCGGGTGTCTCGCTCGACGAGATGGGCTCGATCATCAACAAGACCACCACCAGCGGCAAGGTCTACACCGACAACCTCAACCAGCTCGCCGACCGGGGCATCCCGATCTTCCAGTGGCTGCAGAAGGAGTACGGCGTCTCCGCCGAGGGCCTGTCCAAGATGGTCACCGACGGCAAGGTCGACGCCGCCACCTTCCGCAAGGTCATCGAGGAAAACATCGGCGGCGCGGCCCTCGCGTCCGGCAAGACCGTCCGCGGCGCGTGGGCGAACGTCGGCGCGGCGCTCGGCCGCCTCGGAGCCGCCTTCGGCGCGGGGCCCGTCGCTGCGGCACCCGAGCTGTTCACCGCGCTCTCGAACGCGATCGACCGAGTCGGCGTCGCCCTCACGCCCCTCTCGGACCGCTTCAACGAGTTCTCGTCGATCCAGCTCTACGCCCTCACCGAGCGGATCGACGCGATCGACTTCGGCAAGGTCATCTCCGGGGCAGGAGCCTTCGCGGCGAAGATCGGCGGCATCTTCGCCTCCCTCCGCAGCGGCGACACCGACAGCGCCCTCGGCAGCATCGGCACCTCTCTGTCCAAGCTGACCCCCGCCTTCGTCTCGTTCCGCGAGCAGCTCCCCGCCCTCGGCGACTCGATCGGCAAGCTCGCCGCCTCCGGCATCACCGTCCTCTCCGGCGTCCTCGGCTTCCTCGCCGAGCACGTCGACACCCTCGTCAAGTACATGCCGCTCATCGTCGCCGGCTTCCTCGCCTGGCGACTCGCGACCGCGCTCGTGACAACCGCGTCGCTCGGCCTCCGCACCGCCGAGCTGCTCGCCCTGCCGGTGCAGGTCAAGCGGAACCTGCTTCGCGTGCAGGCCGCACAGCTCGAGTACGCGACCGCACGCGGCATGGGCGTCTCCTCGGCCGCCACCGCGGTCAACACCGCCGCGACGAACCAGAACGCATCCGCGCTCGGCCGGTTCACCCTCGCGCAGCGGATCTCGACCACCGCGCAGAAGATCGGCACCGTCGCCACCCTCATCGGTGCCGGCGCGCTCCGGGTTTTCGGGGCCGCGGTGAAGGTTGCGATGGGTCCGCTCGGCTGGATCATCGCGATCGTCGGTGCCGTCGTCGCAGCGCTGACGTGGTTCTTCACCCAGACCGAGCTCGGCAAGTCGATCGTGCAGACCGTCTTCGCCGCGATCCAGGTTGCCGTCGCCGCGGTCGGCGACGCCTTCGTGTGGCTATGGGAGAACGCGATCAAGCCGGCCTGGGACGGGATCTCCACCGGCGCGACCTGGCTGTGGCAGTCCGTGCTGCAGCCGGTGTTCTCCGCGATCTCGACCGCCGTGCAGACCGTCGGCGGCTGGTTCGTCTCCCTCTGGACGAACTACATCGCCCCGCCGCTCACCGCGATCGGCGACGCGATCAGCTACCTGTGGTCATCCTGGATCTCACCGGTCTTCCAGCTGATCGGAGCGATCTTCAAGTGGGTCGGTGGCCTCATCGCGACCGCCGTCTCGATGATCGTCGGCCTCCTGGTCAACACCCTCGGAGCGGCCTTCTCCTGGCTGTGGACCGGCGTCATCCAGCCCGTGTTCGGGTTCATCGGCACCGCGATCTCCGCCTGGTGGAGCGTCACCTCGGCCGTGTTCACCACGGTCGTGTCGTTCCTGCAGGGGACCCTCGGAGCAGCCTTCTCGTGGCTGTGGACGGCCGTGATCCAACCCGTCTTCGGCTGGATCGGCTCGGCGATCTCCACCTGGTGGAACGGCCTGGTCCTCCCGGTCTTCTCCGCCGTCGTGGGAACCCTGCAGAACGTCCTCGGCCCGGTCTTCTCCTGGCTCTGGAAGTCGATCGTGCAGCCCGTCTTCGACGGCATCGGCAACGTCGTCCGCGGGGTATGGGAAGGTTGGCTCAAGCCAGTCTTCGACAAGATCATCGACATCGCGAAGGTGGTGCTTCCGGCGGCGTTCCAGACCATGAAGGACGCCATCGGCAAGGCCTGGGACGCGGTCAAGGAGATCGTGAAGGCCCCGATCCGGTTCATCGTCGAGACGGTGATCCAGAAGGGCATCATCGAGAACTTCAACAAGGCCGCCGACTTCTTCAAGACCGACCACCTGCCGAACGTCTCGCTGCCGAAGGGCTTCGCGACGGGCGGCTACACCGGCCCGGGCGGCAAGCACGACCCCGCCGGCATCGTGCACGCCGGCGAGTTCGTCTTCACGAAGGAGCAGACCGCGCGCCTCGGCGTTGGTCGGCTCTACGACATCGCACGGAACGGGTACGCCAACGGCGGGCTCGTCACCGCCGCGTCGGGTGCGTGGGACTGGCTCGCCGGGAAGGCCGGCAAGGCATGGAACTGGGCGCAGGACGCCGCGGGAACAGCCGCGTCGGTCATCTCCGACCCGATGGGGACTCTCGGGAAGCTCGTCAACGGGATGCTCGGGAGCGTTCCTGGGGCAGGCGGCATGCTGCAGCTCGCGAAGGGCGTCGGCAGCAAGATCCTCTCCGGCGTGATCGAGAAGCTGCAGGGGCTCGGCGACCTCGGCGGCCTGTCGCCGTTCGGCGGGGACGGCCGCAACGGCAACCTGCCGTCGACCGCGCTCGGCAAGGCGCTCGGCTTCGCACCGGGATCAGGCGTCGGTGCGACCGGCGGACTGCTGCAGACAGCAGCCGCGAAGGCATGGAACCTCGCGTACCAGGCATCCGGCGGTGCCCTCCGGCTCACTGAGGGGTACCGCGACCTGGCGGGACAGCAGTACCGGTGGTCGCTGTTCAAGAAGGGCGGCAATCTCGCCGCCCCGGTCGGCACGTCGAAGCACGGCTACGGCCTCGCAGCGGACGTCGCCGGTGGTCAGGGATGGCTCCGGGCGAACGGCGCGAAGTACGGCTGGGCGAACACCGGGCTCGGCTTCGCGCAGCGCGAGCCGTGGCACTTCGAGTACCGCGGCGTCCCGCAGCTCGCCGCCGGCGCGGTCGTTGGTCGCCGTCGCGGCGGGACCCTCGTCAACGTCGGCGAGGGCCGGTACGACGAGGCCGTGGTGCCGCTCACCCCTGGGATCACGGATGCGCTCGCTCGAGGCGGCCAGCGCGACCGTTCCGGCGGGCAGTTCACCGGGCAGCTGTACCTCGACAGTGGCGAGCTCCTCGGGATCGTCCGCGGGCAGATCGCCGAGGCCGACGGCCGACAGCGCACAACGATCATGAACGGCAAGAAGTGAGGGCCCTGTGATGGTGGACGTCGTAGATGGTGGAAACGCGACGTCCACCTTCACCGGAACTCTCGACGGCGGGAACGCGTTCACCGTGTTCCCGCCGGAACCGGTCCTGGTTCCGGAGATGTCGCCGGTGCCGCACATCGAGATCACCGTCGACACGGTGATCCCGGGCACGGTCACCGCGACGCTGTACCGGATCGTGGATGGTCGTGCGATGCGTGTCCGCGGGCTCGTGAACGTGTACGCGGCCGGCGGGTTTGGCGGGATCGACATGGAAGCTCCGTTCCGGACTGCGATCACCTACCGAGCCGAGTTCTTCGACTCCCGCGGGATCAGCCTCGGCTTCGGGGAGTCCTCCGAGACGTACCTCGACTTCGTAGGAACCGTCATCCACCAGCCGGTCGACCCCACTCGCTCCGCGATGGTGATCCTCGAGCAGAACGCAGCGAAGACTCTCACGCGTCCGTTCGATGGGTCAGTTGTGCGCCCCCTCGGCCGGTCGGTGCCGGTCTACATCGGCAACGGCCGCTCCGGGCTCGAGGACATCACCCTCGACTGCATCACCCTCACCCGCGCGGACGCAGCATCGCTGCGATCCGTGTTCGGCGGCTACGGCGACGGGGACGAGCAGCTGCCCGTCATCTGCTTCCGCTCATCGCTGCCGACCGGGCTTCCCGCGGTGCTGTTCGCCGTCATCCCGAAGCCGATCGAGGAGCCGTACGGGTGGAGCAACGACGACGAAGCGATCGTCTGGCATCTCGCGGGTCAGGAAGTCGCACCGCCGGTCGAATCGGTGGTCCGATTCGGGCTGACGTACTCGAGCTTCGAGAACGCGTTCGCGTCGTACTCCGACTTCGAAGCGGCCTACCTGACCTACCTCGCCGCTGAAACTGACTTCGACCTCGCAGGAGCGTGACGTGCGAACCATCTCCACCGCAGCCCGCGACGTCATCACGGGCGGTTCGTTCGACCTGGCCTACGTCGCGGACCTCTACTACGACGACCGCCGCTTGTTCGCGGGCCTGCCGATCATCGACCCGTCGTTCACCTGGGATGCGTCCGGTGCGGTCGAGGGGTCGGCGACCGTCACCGTCGTGTGGACCGACGAGCAGGGCACCTCGCTGTCCCCGACCGATCCGCAGGACTGGCTCGCCCCGTTCGGCGCGCGGCTCGTCGTCTACGCGGTCGTGTCCCTCGGCAGCACGTTCACCGAGCGGGTACAGATCGGCGACTTCACCATCACCGCCGTCCCATCGGCCGACGACAGCGTCTTCATCTTCGGCGAGACCCGCATCATCGTCGGGTCGAAGGTGGCGCTGCAGCTCAAGGACCGCATGGTCGAGGTGCAGCGCGACCGCTTCACGAAGCTCACCACCCCGTCGAACATGGGATCCGTGTGGGCGGAGGTGGCAGCACTCACCGGGCTCCAGCTGACCCGGTCGATGCTGGACGCACCGATCAGCCGCTCCGTCGTGTACGAGGAAGACCGCGTGAAGGCACTGACCGACCTCATGGCTGTCATCGGCGGTGTCCCGTGTATGGCAGCGGACGGCACTCTCACCGCCCGCCCGATCAAGCCGGGCGACCCGGTCGGTGCGCTCCGTGTCGGCGCGACCGGCACGATCACACAGCTCGGCGCTTCCCTCGACTCGGAGCAGGTCTACAACGGCGTCGTGATCCGGTCGGAGACCGGTGAGCAGAAGTCCGTGCTGGCCGAACTGTGGGTGACGTACGGGCCGCTCCGTGCCACGCCGGCGGGCGGCAAGCGAACCCCGTACCACCGAGTCCCGAAGCTGTTCTCGTCGCCGCAGATCACCTCCACCGCGCAGGCTGTCGCCGCAGCGCCCGGACTGCTCGAGACGTACTCGCAGCCGCGAGCCTCCACGCTCGAGATCCAGTGCATCGCGGACGTCTCCGTCGAGCTCGGCGACGTTCGAACTGTCGACGACGGGCAGGCCACGTGGACGGTGCGAGTTGTGAAGTACTCGCTGGGTGCTTCCGGAACGATGTCGATCACAGGGGACGTGCTGAACCGTGACATCAACATCCGCTGACGTCGTCGCCGAGCACCTCGCTGGCATCCCCGGCGTCGACCTGTTCCTCGGCGTCTTCGCCGGAGCCGGCGACAGCCTCGCCCAGGTCAACGTCGATGACCGGCAGCTCACCGTCCCCGCGCTCGGCAACTCCTGGCCGATGATCGGTGACCGGGTGCGTCTCCTCCGAGTCGGGAAGGCGACGATCATGCTCGGCAGTGTGCAGCAGCGCGCCACCGTCGGCAGGGTCACCGCACCCGGCAGTCCCCGCTGCACTGTCGAGTACCCGGCTGGGTCCGGCGTGACGCAGCTGATGGGCTATCCGAAGGGGGCTACGCCGGAAGTCGGCGATGTGGTCCTCATTAGCTGGGATGGTGAAGCAGGCGGCACGGTCACCGCGATCGTCACCGCAGCCGGCGGGCAGGACGGCCCCGTCCCGGAACCGCCAACGCCGCCGAAGCAGACCGACTTCCAGTACGTGTTCACCATGTCCGACTCCGGTTCGTTTCGGGACGGCGGCTGGTGGACGAACCAGGTGTACGCGTCCCCGTCGAACCAGTCCGCGTACTTCCCCGGGTCCGGGAAGATCGCCGACACCATCCCCGACGACGCGACGATCGACTCGGTCGCCATCTGGCTCCCCGTCAATCGTGACACCGGCAACCGGCCCCGCATCGGCACGCACAGCTACCAGACCAAGCCAGGCGGCCCACCGACCATCAGCAACCTCACCGAGCTCGGAACACAATCCGGCTGGGTGCAGCTCCCCACCTCCTACGGGGACCTCCTCAAGACCGGCGAGCAGTCCGGCATCGGCTTCGACGGAGCCGGCTTCGCGATTTTCGCCGGCACCCAGCAAGACGGACAAGCCGGCGCACTCGACATCGCCTGGCACCTCTAACCGCACACCCCGCCCCGGCCGCCACCGCGGCCCGCTCCGACGCGCCTTGGAGGTGCATCCATGACGACCACACCCGAACCCCTCAAGGGCGTCCCCAGGATCGAAGGCGACACCCCACCCACCTTCCGCGGCGACCACAACGCGCTCGCCGACTGGGTCCGTGATCACACCGGAGAGTCGGTTGCGACGGCCGCGGCTCTGCCGACGGCCGACAACTGGATCGGCCGCACGATCCGGGTACGTGCGGAGAACACCACGTGGGTGTTCATGGGGTCCGCTCTCGGGTGGCGTCCCGACCTGATCGCCCGCCTCGCACAGCCCCGCTCCAACACCGGCGTTGCCAACGCGACGCCTGTGTTCCTGACCGGTTCCGTGTCGGGCACGACCGGTGCGGGCGGCACGCTGAACCACACGTTCCGCACGCCGTTCCCCAACGGGTGCTCCTGGGTCGGTTGGACCCGAACGGACGGAAACGCCGGCTACTCGCCGCACCTGCAGGGCGATCCGACTCGGACGGGCTTCTCGACGTTCTGGCCGAACTCCGGAAACACCAAGGTCGGCCTCGACTACTTCGCGATCGGATGGTGACCCAGTGACCGCGCAGTTCAGCATCGGCCCGTCCTCCTACCCGGATCTCTTCGGGGTGGAGCAGGTCACGGCCACAGAGCGCATCGCGCTGCAGTTCCTGTCGATGAAGGTCGATTTCGACCAGTGGAAGGCCGATCAGGGGTCCGGTGATCGCCTCAGCGCGAACGAGGGCCGCCGGTCCGAAGCGCGCTGCCGATGGCTGTGGGCGAACCGGTTCGTGCTCGGCGTCGTCGTTGCACCACCGCTGACGTCGCGGCACTACGTGTCGGCGAACGCCATCGACGTCGGCGTGACGATGGCGAACGGCCGCAACCGCGCGCTCACCCCCGCCGAGTTCGACTGGATGCACACCCAGGCCGAGCTCCGCGGCTTCACCTGGACCGGCCGGAACTTCGGCGAGCCGTGGCACATCGAGGGAGCCACCCGCCCCGAGCACTTCCCGCCCTACCCGAACGCGCGCGAGCTCGTCGCGAGCGGCCCCAACCGCGGCGGGGCACCTGCCCCGACGATCGAACCGTCCCTGCTAGGAGAACACGACATGATCCTCTTCGAACACGCCAAGCGCGGCCAGGCCCTCGGTGGCGCTGGCTTCTTCCACCCGCTGACGCCGGAGGAAGCACCGTGGGCGGGTGCAATCTCGTCGACCCACATCGTCTGCGTCAACGAGCGCCACTTCGACCTCATCAAGGCGATGTGCACGCAGGGCGCGATCCAGCAGCCGGACGCGAAGGCGATCGCGAAGGGCGTCTGGGACTACGGCATCAAGGCCGAGAACGGCACCCAGCCCGCCGGCAACCGGCTCGCCGGCAGCGACCTCGGCCGAAACCTCACCACCGAAGTCCTCGGGAAGATCGCCAAGGCGGTCGTGGCTGCACTGGGAGGGAAGCGCTGATGGGCGACCACGAGATCATCAAGCCGAAGCATCTCGACGTCGACAGCATCTGGTACCGCGCGCAGCGCGTGCTCCGGACGGGCCTGACGACGCTCCTCACCGTCCTCCCGCTTGTCCCGCAGATCATCCAGATCGTGCAGGGGCAGTGGCCGGCCGCGACCGGGCTCACCGCGGTCGCGGTGCAGGCGGTCGCAATCAACTCCGCCCTCACCGCGATCATCGCCCTCCCGACCGTCAACCGGTGGCTCACCGCCATCGGCTTCGGTTCCGTGCCGCGGTCGGTCGCTCGCGAGCAGGCAGCAGCGAAGACGCCGGAGCTGCAGCCGGCCCAGTTTGAAGCCACGACGACCGACCTGCGTGACGAGCAGGGCGACGACCGCTCCGCGGCGCTGTAAGCCGTGACGAGCACACCGGGGGTGGACATCGTGCAGTGGTTACTCGCATCGACGGTGTCCACCCCCGCGAGCCCACCGGGCGACGTCTGGGCGTGGGTGTCCGGCAGCTTGTCCGTCTCCGACATCATCCAGGGCAGCGGTCTCGCCCTCATCGTCGTCCTCTTCGCCACCCGCCGCATCCTCACGATCGCCGACCACAGGAGCCGCATCGCGGACCTCGAGAAGTACCAGGCTGCGGTCCTCAAGGAGAAGGACGACCGCTACGCCGAGATGCGCGAGTCACGGGACGCGTGGAAAGAGACCGCCAGTACGGAACGCGCTGGCCGCGAGAAGGCAGAAGACGGCGTCCGCGAATTCGCCGACGAGTACGCGAAGCTTTCCAACCACCTGCTGGGCTCCATCGAGCAAGCCGCCGGAGGCTCGTCATGAACGAGAACACGTCAGGCCGCGAGGAAGCCCGCCGAGCCCGCGAGGAAGCCCGATCAGCGTCGCATCGGATCGATGCGCTCCTCGACAGCATCCGCACCGGGCCGTTGGCGCAGCTGCGGCAGTCGCGGGAAGAGAACCACTTCGCGCAGAAGATGCGCGCGATCATCCGAGGGGATAACTGATGGACGTCTGGCTCAACACGTGGGCGACTGCGCCGGCGACGGTGGCGGGCGTGTTCGCGCTGCTGACGGCGCTGCTGTACGGGCTCGGCTCACCGTGGTACCGGTCGGTCCTCGGTGTTGTGTTCTTCGGCCTGTTCGTCGGCTCCGTCCCGGTGTTCGCGCTGGTTCTAGTGCGACGGATCGTGGCGACGATCGCATCCGGCGGCCCCCAGACATCCGGCGACGGTCTGGGCGCGCTCGCGTTCACCGTGTACACGTTCGTTGCCGTCATCTGGGTGCTGGTGTTCTTCACCGTCGTCCGTGAGCGACGGCACACCCCCACGCCCACCCCGCCGCTCGAACGGCGCACCAAACACCGCGCCACGGCGCACGACTGAGAGCAGGAAGCATGGCCGACGACATCCGGCGCATCCGCGTCCGCCGCGACACCCTCGCGAATTGGCAGGAGGGCAATCCGACCCTCGAAGACGGAGAACTGGTGTGGGTCACTGACACGAGAGACCTACTCGCAGGGCCCGGTAGTTTCGATTCTCTCTGGGACGCGGCGCAGTCAGTGCCGACCCGGGCAAGAGCGGCGGCGGATGACGCGAAAGCATCGGCAACCTCCGCTGCCACCTCTGCTGCCTACGCGGGTACTGCTGGAGCGGCAGCTGCACAGAGTGCGGTGGGCGGCGCACCGGCCGAGCTGCTGGCTACGTTCAGCGGTCAGGTGCCGACGCTGGACCCGACGCCCCCGAAGGTCACCGTGAGCAACAACCAGTCGCTCGGCGGCGGGCCTGACGCTTCGGGACTGATCACAGACCGCAAAGCGAACGCGTCCGGGTGGTACACATCCATCGCCCCGACCGATACGACGCAGCAGCGTTACTTCGCTCCGTCCGCCCCGACGAACAACCCGAGCGCTCCCAACCCGGATACGTGGAACGTGTCCTTTCCCCGCGGCGGAGTCGGTCCAGGCAACTTCTCGCACGAGATCCGCGTCACCGGCGGCCAGATCATCCAGTACATGTTCAAGCAGCTCACCGGTGCTGCTTTCCGCATCCTCGTCAACGGGCGCTATTTGACACCAACGCATGTCCCGCTCGGTGGAACGGCGGGTCAGCTAGGTTTCGTCACGGTGGACTTCGGCGCGCCGATCGTCGCGCCGGTGAACATCACGCTCGAAGCTACGGGGGCACCGTTCTACGGCGTGATCCACCAGAACGCGTCCACCATCAGCAAGATTCCGGGGCCGGAACCGAAGAAGCTGATGATGATCCTCGACTCCTACGGTGGAGGGTCCGGACAGGTGACCACGCTGACGTCGCTCGCGAAGACAACGGCATGGCTGCTCGGTTGCCGCGCGCTCGCGAACACGAGCATCGGTGGTTCCGGCTGGCTCGCTAACGGCAACAACGGCGAACCATCCATTGGGAACCGTGTGGCGAACGACGTCGTCGCACAGGCCCCAGACGTGATCGTCATCGGGTTGGGGCACAACGACGCCCCGTACTCGGATGCACAGATCCAGACGTCGGTGAACTCCGCCGTCGCCGCGATCCGCGCTGGCCTGCCTAATGCTTTGATCGTCGTGACGGGACCGATCTTCTCGACTCCGGCACCCGGCCGGTACACGGCGATGCAGGCAGCGATCTTCGCAGGAGTGTCTGGCATCGCAGGCGTTGTGACTGTCGACACGGTCAACCGTCCGTGGATCACCGCCGCGAACGCCGGGAAGTACGTCAGCTCGGATGGCACGCACCCCGTGCAGCTCGGCGCGAACTACTTCGGGATCCGTTACGCGGCGATGATCGCCGAAGCCCTCGCGGTCAAGTTCTGACAGTGAAGCGACGTTGATAAAGCGCCCCGCCACCTCAAATGAGGTGGCGGGGCGCTTTCGTCGTCACCCCTCAGGAAGCGGTAGCCTCGACCTGGTCGAAGCCGCCTGACGGAGCGACGGTGACGCGCCACGCGGAGGTGATGGGCTCGTCGAAGGCGACGAGTGCGGTGCCCTTCGCGCCCGGCTGCAGGTCGAACAGTGCGTACTTGTTGCTGGCCTCGGTGAGGTCGTACACCTTGTCGGTGTCGTCGCCGGCGGTGTCGCGCCAGTCGGCGAAGACGTCGGAGAGGTCGATGCTGTCGAGCTGCTGGCCGTCCTTGGTGATGACGGTGAGCCCGTACATGTTGAGGCTCTCGGTGCCGTTCGTGTTGTCGAGCGTCACCGGCACCAGCGTGTACTGCTTCCCGTCGACCGTCGCGCGTGCCGCCTCGACAGCGTCGATCTCTGGGCCCGCGGGCTCGTCGCCGAGGTTGAACGTGCCCGTAGCGCCCTTGTAGTCGAACGTCCACGTCTTGTCGATGTTCTCGACGGGGGTCTGCTTCGTCTCGGTCGGGGTCGGCTCCGACTCGACCTCGGCCTGAGTGCCGGTGCCCGTCGTGGATCCCCCCGCGCTGCAACCCGTCAGCCCCAGCGCGGCGGCGAGGGCGACGGCAGCGATCGTGTGCTTCTTCACAGACCGAAGCATAGGGGCGCTCACGTCCGCGCGGGTCAGAAGATCCGGAACGAGAAGCCCTTGCCGAGACGGATCGTCACCCGCCCCTTCGACGACACCGAGATCGGACCCCGCCGGGCGCTCGCCGAGACGCCGCGCTGAGTGACGTTCAGTCGGACGCCGCGGCCGAGCCGCTTGCTCTTGCGGAACAGGAGGCCCATCAGCGCTTCGCCTCTTGCTCAGGCTGGTATTCGAAGTGCCACGGTTCCGATAGGGAGTCCTCCCACGATGGGCGCGCAACCGCGACGTCGTGCCGGGACCGCCCCGCCTGTCGGCTACCACCAGACTTGCGCCAGCGGGCGTAGAGCTCGAGCTGCCGTTGACGGCTCTCCTCGCTCATCGCTTCGCTCCCCGCTCGAGCACGCCGAGCAGCTCGTCGCACAGCCAGACCGCGGTGCCGAGCCCGCGGCGCACGGTCACCAGCACCCGGGTGGCCTGGTCGGCGCGCGTCGTGCGCGCCAAGTCGGTCGTGTCACTCATCGTCTTCCTCCACGTACTCACGGAGCCGCTCGCGCACGACGGCCGTGAGGCTGCCGTACCGCGGGTCGGTCTTGGCCTTGGCGAGCGCCGGGTCGTACTCCTCGTCCGGGATCCGGAACGGGCGGCTCGGTGTCTTCGGTTGGTTAGGCATCGGTGCCTGCCTGCTCGGTTGCTCGCATGATGCTTGCCTTGTGCCGGTCATGGATGTGACGGGCTGTCTTGCTGTCGATGGGCCACAACAGCAGCTGTTCGCCGCATTCACACCAGGGGATCACTCCTCGGGGGGCGATGGGGTTCTTGACGGGACGGAACGCGTGACCGCGCAGAACCACCGCCTTCTTGCGCGGCGGGATGGGTGTGTTGTCGTCCATGTGGGCGACCCTACACGGGTGTAGATACACCCGCAAGGGGTCAGGCTGGCCGCACGGCATCCCTCCACACCCACGCCGTGTCTGCGCCCTGCCCGAAGCCCCACTCGACCAGCACCGCGCGCTCTGTGTACGCGAGCACCCGCGCCTCGACTTCGAGGATCCGGTCGGCGAACTGCAGCCACGCGAGCACCGTGTCCGGCGCGGGCAGGTCAACCTCGGGCCCGCCTCGAGCCACCTCGGGGAGCGAGAACGCATCACCGAGCGCCCACCGGTCCCGCCGGCGCTTCGCCATCAGCTCCGCCGCGACTTGATCGCGCGCCGCGTCACACGCTCCCGCGGCAGCCACACCTTGTGTGGGAACCCCATGTGCACGAGCTGCACCAGGACCCGGTCACCACCGTCCGCGTCCACGAACCCCGGCGAGCGCTGCGGTCCCGTCCGGGTGAAGTCGACGCGGGCCCAGACGGGGTCATGGGCCACCGGCGTCGCGCCGGCCGCGGCGGGGATCCCGAGGGGCTGGTCGTCTGGTGGGTCCGGGTGTGACGGCGGGGACCAGGTGTAGTCGCTCACGGGCGCAGGATGCCGTGCGCCACCGACATCAACCCGCCGGGGTTGATTCGGCCGGAATCAGCCCTGCGGGGTTGACGCCTGCTCGGCGTTGCAGCGGGCGCATACACGCGGGTCGTCGTACTCGAGCCCCGCGGGGACCCAGACGTGCAGGCAGTCGGTCGCTTCGTCCATGCGACCCAGTCTCCCCCGATCGGAGAACAACGAAGCCCCCAGGCGGTCTGCCTGGGGGCTTCTGTGTTGCCGTTTCCAGCGATGGGATACTGTCCGGGATGCACCCGGTTCCCACTTCCTGTGCGCTCGAAGGGACTCGAACCCCCAACCTTCTGATCCGTAGTCAGATGCTCTATCCATTGAGCTACGAGCGCATCCGGTCTTGCGACCGATGCTGGCCTTGCGGCCGTGGAAGACTCTACAACAGGTGCGGCGCGGAACGCCAATCGAGCCGCGCCGCACCGAGCCCTCGGCGTGTCGCGCCGTTCAGACCACGGTCGGCTCCTCGTCGAACACCTCGGCGAGGAACACCTGCAACGCCTGCCACGAGCGGCGGTCGGCGCGCTCCTGGTACTGCGCCCCGTGGTCCGGCGCATCGGTGCCCGGCACCGCGAACGCGTGCATCGCGCCGGCGTAGGTGGTGACCTGCCAGTCGACCGACGGCACCGCGCGCATCTCGTCCTGCCACTCGGCGACCGTCGTGTCCGGCACCATCGGGTCCGCTCCCCCGGTGAGCACGAGGAGCTTCGCCCGGATCGCGGACGCGTCCGAGGGCTCGTGCACGATCAGGCCACCGTGGAAGGACACTGCGCCGGCGAGGTCCGCACCGGTGCGCGCGAGTTCGATCGCGCCGGAGCCGCCGAAGCAGTACCCCATCACGACGATGCGGGAGTGGTCGACGTCGGGGTCGTCGCGCAGCCGGTCGAGCCCCGCGGTCAGCCGGGCGCGGAACAGCGGCAGGTCCCGGTAGAACGAGCCCGCGACCTCGCCGGCGGTGTCGTCGCCGGGACGGACGCCCTCGCCGTAGACGTCCGCACCGAAGGCGACGTAGCCGAGACGGGCGAGCATCGTCACCCGGGCCTCGACGTGCTCGTTGACGCCGTGCCAGTCGTGGATCACGAGGACGGCGGGGCGGGGCCCCGACACGGCGTGGTCCTTCGCCAGCACACCGAGGAGCGCGGTGCCCTCGTGGTCGTAGCGGACGGGCTCGACGCGGACGTCGGAGCCGGCGGGGACGGGGACGGTGGACAGGACGTCGTCGGTGGTCTTCACGTCACCGGACGCTACGCCGCGCGACCGGCAGACGGACGGGAGGCGCGTGGCGGCCCCGCCACGCGCCTCCCGTCCGGCACCGCGTCTCCCGCCGACGCGACGTCAGCAGTCGATGTTGTCCCAGCTGTCGGGACCGGCCGACCCGGCCGCGTACTCGTCGAGCGGCGCCTTCCCGTCGCGCCACGCACGCAGGAACGGCTCGACCACCTTCCACCCCTGCACCGCGCTGTCACCGCGCACCGACAGCGTCGCGTCGCCCTCGAGCACGCCGGCCAGGACCTCGCCGTAGGCGCTGAGCCGACCGGGGTTGAAGTTCACGGACAGCGCCGTGTGGTCGATCGTGTACGGGTCGCCGGGACCGTTGACGTTGAGCTCGAGCTGCATCTCGTCCGGAGCGATCCAGATCCGCAGCTTGTCCGGACGCTCGGCGCCGCTCAGCCCGTTCGGCACGTGCGGCGAGTCCTTGAAGGTGATGACGATCTCGCGACGCTGCTGCTCCAGCGCCTTGCCGGACCGCAGCGTGAAGGGCACGCCGGCCCAGCGCCAGTTCGCGACCTCGAGGGTGAGCTGCGCGAGGGTCTCGGTGCCGAGCGACGGGTCGACGCCGTCCTCGTCGACGTAGGACGGCAGCTCACGGTCGCCGATCGTGCCGGCGGTGTAGCGCGCACGCTTGCCCGCGGCGACGACGTCCTCGCCCCACGGCCGGACGGCGCGGAGGACGAGCTCCTTCTGCGTGCGGAGGTCGTCGGCGTCGATGGATGCAGGCGCCTCCATCGCGACGACGGCCATCACCTGCAGCAGGTGGCTCTGGATCATGTCGACCAGTGCACCGGCCTTGTCGTAGTAGCGCGCGCGGCCCTCCAGCCCGAGGGTCTCGTCGTAGACGATGTCGACGCGGTCGACGTGCGCCGACGACAGCAGCGGCTCGATGATGCGGTTCGCGAAGCGCAGCCCGAGCAGGTTGAGGACCGTGGAGCGGCCGAGGAAGTGGTCGACGCGGTGGATGCGCTCCTCGGGCAGGAACGAGTGCAGCAGGTCGTTGAGGTGCTCGGCGCTCTCGGCGTCGGTGCCGAACGGCTTCTCGAGCGCGAGCCGCGTACCACCGGGCAGGTCGAGGTCCTTGAGGACGGCGCAGCTCTTCTCGGTCACGGCCGGCGGCAGCGCGAAGTAGATCGCCGGGTCGTGGTGGCACGCGTCGAGCAGGGCCCCCAGGTCGTCGGCGTCGGTGACGTCGGCCTTGCGGTAGGTCGAGGCCTCGATGACCTCGACGAGCCGCCGGCTGAGCTTCTCGCCGCCGTCGTGCGCGCCCTCGTCCTCCTCGTTCTTCGACGCCTGCGCGTTCTCGAAGGACGTGCGCACCTGCGCCTTCCAGTCGTCGTCCGAGATGTCCTCCACGCCGGCCCCGACGAGCTGGACGTCCCAGTCGTCCTTGACCTCGAGGAGGGTGGCGAGACCGGGCAGCAGCAGTCGCTTGGACAGGTCGCCGCTGGCTCCGAGGATGAGCAGGCTGGTCTGGAGGCTCGACATGCCCCCGACCGTACTCACGCGTTCCGGCGCGTGGCCGGGTTGCGTCGGTACGGTGGGGCGAGTCCGGCGCGAGGGAGCACCATGAGCAGTGGGTACGGAGGGCGACGCATCCGCGTCGCCGTGGTCGGCACCGGGATGATCGCGGGGGTGCACGCCCGTGCGGCACGGGCCGCGGGCGCCGAGGTCGTCGGGGTGCTCGGCCGGACGCCGGCCCGGTCGGAGCAGGTCGCCGCACAGCTCGACGTGCCCCGCGGCTACGCCTCGCTCGACGAGGTGATCGCCGACGCCCCCGACGTCGTCCACGTCTGCACGCCGAACGACCAGCACCACCCGCAGTCGCTCGCGGTCGTCCGCGCCGGGATCAACGTCGTGTGCGAGAAGCCGCTCGCGATCAGCGCCGAGCAGGCCGCCGAGCTGGTCGCCGCAGCCGACGAGGCCGGCGTCGTCGCGACCGTGCCGTTCGTCTACCGGTACCACCCGGTCGTCCGGGAGATCCGTGCCCGCATCGCCGCCGGTGAGCTCGGCCGGTTGCTCGCCGTGCACGGCCACTACCTGCAGGACTGGATGCTCGACGAGGACGCCTCGAGCTGGCGGGTGGACGCCGGTGCCGGCGGGGTGTCCCGGGCCTTCGCGGACATCGGCTCGCACTGGTGCGACCTGGTCGAGTTCGTGACCGGCGACCCGTTCGCCGCGGTGAGCGCCGCGACCGACATCGTCTACCCGACCCGTCCGGCTGCCTCCGGGCCGTCGTTCTCCGGCTCGCCGGACCCCGACCCGGTGGCGGACGCCGGGCAGCGGGCCGAGGTCACCACGGAGGACACGGCCGTCGCGACCTTCCGCACCGGCACCGGGCGCATCGGCAACGTCGTCGTCTCGCAGGTCGCGGCCGGGCGGAAGAACCGGCTGTGGTTCGAGGTCGACGGCACCCTCGGGTCGGCGGCCTTCGACCAGGAGCAGCCCGAGGCGGCGTGGTTCGGCAACGAGCGCGGCGCCCAGATCGTGGTGCGCGACCCCTCGCTCGGGTTCCCCGACCAGCGTCGGCTGGCGGTCGTGCCGGCCGGGCACCCGCAGGGGTACCTCGACGCCTTCGCGGCGTTCGTCGCCGACACCTACGCGGCGGTCCGGGCGGAGGGCGACCGTTCGGCGTGGCCCGAGGGGCTCCCCACG
Organism: Curtobacterium sp. P97; assembly: GCF_023712445.1. NCBI lineage: Bacteria > Bacillati > Actinomycetota > Actinomycetes > Micrococcales > Microbacteriaceae > Curtobacterium > Curtobacterium sp. P97. Next base: position 61,407 of record NZ_JAMAYF010000007.1, read on the forward strand.
TTCGCCGACGGTGCTCGTGCGGCGTCGGTCATCGAGGCCGTCGTCGCCAGCGCGGCCGACGGGACGTGGCGTCCCGTCGCCTGACGTCCTCCGGGCGACCTGAGCGCGTACAGGAACCGCCGAGCACGGTGGGTGCATGAGCACGACCGTGAGCGACTTCGTCATCGACCGCATCAAGGCATGGGGCGTCTCGCGCGTCTTCGGTTACCCCGGGGACGGGATCGGTGCGTTCGACGGGGCGCTCGGCAAGGCCGACGGCAGCGAGCGGGAGCTCGAGTACGTCCGGCCGACGCACGAGGAGATCGCCGCGCTGATGGCGACCGCGCACGCCAAGTTCACCGGCGAGGTCGGGGTCTGCGTCGCGACCTCGAGCCCCGGCGCGTTCCACCTGCTCAACGGGCTGTACGACGCGCAGATGGACAACCAGCCGGTCGTCGCGATCGTCGGGCAGCAGGGCCTGGCGTCGATCGGGTCGTTCACGCAGCAGGAGTCGAACCTCGAGCGCGTGTTCGCCGACGTCGCCTGCTACGTGGAGACCGTCGCCACGCCGGACGCGGTCGGCGTCGTGGTCGACACGGCGTTCCGGACGGCGATGCTCCGGAAGCAGCCGGCCGTCGTCGTGCTCCCCCACGACGTGCAGGCGATGGCGTACGAGGCCCCGGCCGCCGAGCACTGGGTGTCCCGGTCGAGCGACGTCGCCCCCTCGACCCGGATCGTGCCGCCGCAGGACCAGATCGCGCGCTTCGCCGAGATCCTGAACGCCGGGGAGCGCGTGACGTTCCTGGTGGGTGCCGGCGCGCGCGGCGCCACGGACCTGGTGCTCGAGGCCGCCCAGAAGACCGGCGCCGGCATCATCACCGCCCTGCGCGGGAAGGACGTCGTCCCCTCCGACGTGCCGTACCACACGCAGCAGGTCGGGCTCCTCGGCTCGCGCCCGAGCCTGACCCAGGTCAAGGAGTGCGACACGATCGTGCTCCTCGGCTCGAACTACCCCTACGGCGAGTACCTGCCCGCCTCCGGTCAGGCCCGCGGCGTGCAGGTCGACATCAAGCCCGAGCAGATGGGCCTGCGGTACCCGACCGAGCTCAACCTGTGGGGCGACGTCGGTGCGACACTGCAGGCGGTCATGCCGCTGCTGCGCGACAAGCAGGACACCACGTGGCAGGACAAGCTCGCCGGCGAGATGCGCGAGTGGGAAGCGGAGATGCACCGCCAGGCCGAGGTCGCGTACGACGACGGCGTCAACCCACGACGCGTCATCCGCGCCGTGAACGAGCGCCTGCCCGAGGGCGTCACGGTCACCTGCGACGCCGGGACCACCGCCGACTGGTACGGCCACCACATCCGGCTGCGCCGCGGTATGCACGGCGACATGTCCGGACGGCTCGCGACGATGCTCGCGGCGATGCCCTACGCCGTCACGGCGAAGTTCGCCTTCCCGGACGCCCCGGCGGTCTGCACCATCGGCGACGGGGCCTTCCAGATGCTCGGCATGAACGAGCTCATCACGGTGAAGAAGTACATGGCCCAGTGGCCGAACCAGCAGCTCGTGATCGTGGTCATGCACAACGACGACCTCGGCCAGGTCTCGTGGGAGATGCGGACCGAGGACGGCAACCCGATGTGGTCCGGGTCGCAGGACGTCGAGTCGATGGACTACGCCGGGTACGCCCGGCTGCTCGGCTTCGAGGGCATCGCGGTGCACGGTGACGACGAGGTCGAGGCAGCCGTCGAGCGGGCGTTCGCCAACCCCGGGGTCACGCTCATCGACGCCTACGTCAGCCGCAACGTGCCGCCGCTGCCGCCGCACATCACCGCCGAGTACGCGGTGAACACCGCGAAGAGCCTGCTCAAGGGCGACCCGGCGGAGATCGGCGTCATCAAGGACTCGGCGAAGGCCATGGCCGCCGAGGCCGTCGAGCGGGTGAAGGGCGCGCTGGGCCGGGACTGACGCCGATCCCGCCGTGGTTGTCCCCCGAACGGGAGGAACGTCCCCCGTGGTGTGAACACCACGTGACGTGTTGCGGCAACCCCTGGCGCGTCGGCTGTGGGAGTTCATAGGTTCTTGCGGTGATGAACGCTCACACTCCCCCGCGTCGCCGGCGCCTGGCCGGGGCCTCCGCCCTGGTCGCCGCCGGCGTCCTCACCGCCCTGACCGTCCCGTCCGCCGCCCTCGCCGCCGAGGGCGACACCACGATCGACCTCTACAACGTCAACGACTTCCACGGCCGCATCGCGCAGTCGATCTCGAAGGACTCCGCCGGTGCTCCGGCACCGCGGGACGGCGACGCCGCCGGTGCCGCGACCCTCGCCGGTGCACTCGAGCAGCTCCGGGGTGCTGATCCCTCGAGGTCCGCCTTCGTCAGCTCCGGCGACAACATCGGCGGCTCGACGTTCGAGTCCTTCATCCAGGACGACCAGCCGACGATCGACGTCCTCAACCAGATGGACCTGTCGGTCAGCGCCATCGGCAACCACGAGCTCGACAAGGGCCAGGACGACCTGCGCGACCGCGTGATCGGCGGCCAGGGCGAGGGCGTCCGCGCGGCGCAGTGGGACTACGTCTCCGCGAACATCCTCGACTCGACCACGGGCGAACCTGCGTTCCAGCCGTACTCGATCCAGGAGATCAGCGGCAAGCGCGTCGGGTTCATCGGCGCGACGGTCGACCTCGTCGGCCAGGGACTCGTCGCTCCGGACGGCATCGCCGGACTGGAGATGGGCGACATCACGACCGAGGTGAACAAGGTCGCGGCGCAGCTCACCGACGGTGACACGGCGAACGACGAGGCCGACGTGCTCGTCCTCCTCGTGCACGACGGCGCCGAGTCCCCCGCCGAGGTCGCGCCCGGCGACGACTCCGACTTCGCGCGCGCGGTCCACGGCGTCACGCCGAAGGTCTCGGCGATCCTGTCCGCCCACACGCACCAGACGTACGCCTACTCGGTCGTCCCGACCGGCGGTACCGTGGCCCGTCCCGTGATCCAGACCGGCTCGTACGGCTTCAACCTCGGTCACGTCGAGCTCACGGTCGCCGCGGACGGCACGGTGACCGCGGCGACGCCCGAGAACCTGCGCCTGGTCGACGGCACGTACACGCCCGACCCCGCCGTGCAGACCACGGTCGACGCCGCCGTGCAGGAAGCCGACCGCCTCGGCGCCGTCGAGCTGGGCACGGTGGACCGCGACCTGCAGCGCGCCGTGCAGTCGAACGGGTCGGAGAACCGCGGCGGCGAGTCCACCCTCGGCAACTTCGTCGCCGAGGTGCAGCGTGACCAGACGCAGCGCCAGGGCTCGCAGATCGCCTTCATGAACCCGGGCGGTCTCCGCGCAGACATCGCCTCCGGCGCGGTGACGTACAAGGAAGCGGCGGTCGTCCAGCCCTTCGCGAACACGCTCGTCGTGCTCGACCTGACCGGCGACCAGATCCGGCGGGCGCTCGAGCAGCAGTGGCAGCCGTCGACCGCGAGCCGCCCCTTCCTCAAGCTCGGCGTCTCCGAGGGCTTCAGCTACACCTACGACCCGCTGGCCACGGCCGGCGAGCGCATCACGGGCATGACCCTCGACGGTGACCCGATCGCGTCCGACCGCACCTACAAGGTCACGGTGAACTCGTTCCTCGCGACCGGCGGAGACAACTTCGCCGCCTTCAAGGACGCCGCCGCGAAGCAGGACAGCGGCATGGTCGACCTCGAGGCGCAGGTCCAGTACTTCCGAGCACACCCGACCGTCGCGGTCCGGGAGGACCAGCGGGCCGTCGGCGTCCGGGTCTCCGAGGCACCTGCCGGCGGCTTCGGCCCCGGCGACGACGTCCGCATCGACCTGTCGTCCCTGACCTTCAGCAACGCGGCCGACCAGGGCGGCACCGTCTCGGTCAGCGCCGGTGGTCAGGAGCTCGCGTCCGCCGAGGTCGACACGACGGTCGTCGACACCACCGACGAGCAGGGTCGCGCGACCCTCGCGTTCACCGTACCGGGCACGCCTGCCGCGGACACGGAGCCGACGGCCGTTCCGACCGCTGCTGCCCGCACCGCCGCCCCGACCGCGACGACCGACCAGCCGCTCGTCCTCACCCTGCCGAACGGGCAGACCGTGACCCTCGCCGTGACGGTCCCGGTCGAGACGGCCGTCGAGCCGGAGCCGGGCACCGGCGAGCCGACCGACCCGGGTACCCCCGGTCCCGGCCTGCCGGGCAGCGGCGACACCGACGGCGACGGCAGCGCGGGCGGTGCCGACGGCGCGGGCACCGGTGTCGTGGACGCCGACCGACCGGACGCCGCTCGCGGCGACCTGGCGTTCACCGGCGCCGACCTGGTGTTCCCGGGCATCGCCGCCGGCGTCCTGCTGCTCGCCGGCGCCGTGGCGCTGGTGCTCGCACGCCGGAAGCGCGCCGTCGAGGACGGGCCGGTCCTGACGGATTGACACCGCGCCTCCCGGCCGACGACGCGACGGGCCGTCCCACCTGGTGGGGCGGCCCGTTCCGCTGTCCGATCCCAGAACGGGACTGCTCAGGGGCAGTCCCGCGAGGTACGCTCCCCCTGTCGCATCGCGATGCGTCGCGCCGGGTCGTCCCCCCAGGGGGCGGGCGGTGGTTCCGTCCGCCGGACTCCGCGGCGCGGGTGCTCTCCGTCTCCAGGGAAACGACGGAGGGCACCCACCTCGACTCCCGCCGGGGTCAGTGGAAGAGCTGCTCCCCGATGTACGAGCCCTTGCGGGGTGCCGGCGGCGCGGCGAACACCCCGGACCCGATGTGCGACACGTACTCGTTCAGGCGGTCGGACGCACCGAGCTTCCGCTGCAGCCGCGTGACGTGCTCCGGGTCGTTCACGTACGCCGCGAAGAGCAGGCCGGCGTCGAGCTGCCCGTACTGGTTCAGCCCGTCGGTGTAGTTGTACCCGCGGCGCAGGATCTTCACGCCGCCGTTGTTCTCGTGCGCCGCGAGGGCGACGTGGGAGCGCGGGTCGATCGCGGTCCCGCCGTCCGCGTCTCTGCCGTGCGGCGCCCGGGCGTGGAAGTCCGGCGTCGTGTGCTCCGACCCGCCGGAGAGCGGCGCGCCCTCGACCTTCGTCCGGCCGAACACCCGCTGCTGGTCGGAGACGACGTCGGCGTCCCAGGTCTCCAGGTTCATGCGGATCTTCCGCACCACCTGGTACGTGCCACCGGCCATCCAGCCGGCTCCGCGGTCGAGCCACACGAACCGGTCGTACTCGTCGTCCGTCGTGACGTTCCGTGTCCCGTCCTTGAACCCCATCAGGTTGCGCGGCGTCGACTGCGTCGGACCGGCCGAGGCGCGGCCGAACCCGATCACGGTCCACCGCACGGTCGCGGTGCCGCGGGCCATCCGGGCCAGGTCGCGGACCGCGTGGTACGCCACCTGCGGGTCGTCGGCGCAGGCCTGCAGCGACAGGTCGCCGCCGGTCAGCTGCGCGTCCAGGTCGTCGCTCGGCAGCGGCGGGATCGCGGCCAGGTGCGCCGGACGCTTCGCGGCGAGGCCGAAGCGCTCGTCGAAGACGCCGGGCCCGAGCCCGACGGTGACGGTCAGCGACGCCGGGCCGAGGTCGAGCGCCTCGCCCGTGTCCGCTCCCACACCGTCGCCGTGGACGGGTTCGACGCTGCCGATCGTCCGGCCGGCCTGCAGCTGCGCGATCGCGGCCGACCAGCGGGCGAGCAGGACCTGGAGCTCGGTCGCGGTGGACGCCGTCAGGTCGAACACCATGAAGACGCAGTGCCGCTGCGGCGTCGTGCGGATCCCGCCCTGCGGCTGCCGGGCGGCGGTCGCGTAGAACGGGACCGACTGCGACAGGTCGACGGACTCGTCGCCGTTCGCGGCCGCGGTGAACGGGTCGACGCCGGTGGCCGCGGCCGACCCGGCGACACCCGCGACGGCACCCACGCCCGCACCGGCGGCCGCGAGCCCGGCACCGATCAGCCCGCGGCGGGAGAAGCGGGAGTCGTTCACGCCGTCGCGACCTTCTCGGCCAGGCGCGAGAGCGGGTCCTGCAGCGCCTGGACCTGCTGCGAGATGCGGTTGGCGTCCTTCGCCTTCGCGGCGGTGTCCCACGTGGCGAAGCCGCCGAGGGAGTCCGCGTCGCGGAAGCCGTCCATCAGTGTGTTCGTCGTGTCGAACTGCGTGGCGATCTGCTTCGTCAGCGTCGGGTCGACCTTCGTCAGGCCGGGCTTGAGGTACGCGAAGGCCTGTCGGGCACCCTCGACGTTCGCGGCGAGGTCGACCAGGTCGATGTGGCTGTACGCCTCCTCCTCGCCCGTGATCTTGTTCGACTGGACCTCCTCGAGCAGCCCGGCAGCACCGTTCGCCAGGTCCTCGGGCTTGTACTCGATCGACGGCACGCGCTTCGCGAGGAGCTCGACGTCGGCGGTCAGTGCGGCCGCGGTCTCCTTCGTCGACGCGGTGATCGCGCCGGCCTGGAACAGGTCCTTCTCGACGGCGTGGAAGCCGCTCCAGCCGACGGCGTCGTCGAGGTTCGACGCGCGCATGTCGATCAGGTAGTCGAGGTTGCCGGCGTTGTCGGTGGCCGAGAACCCCTTCTTGACGAAGCCGTCGACGTCGCTCTCGACGTGCTCGTAGAACGGACGGGCCGCCGCGTAGTCGCGCTTCGCCGCGTCGAGGTCGCCGGCGTCCACGTCGTGCTGCAGCTGCTGCACGGCCGCCACCATGTCGGTGACCTGGCCGTCGACGTAGGTCGCGTAGCCCTTCGCTCCGTCGGCGAGCAGAGTGGCCGCGCTGCTGTTCGCGGTCGACGCAGCCTTGCCGGTCACGGTGAGGTCGGTGAGCTCGTGCTCGGCACCCGGGCAGTAGACCTGGTACTCCCCACCGCTCAGCGTGGCGGTGAAGCGGACGGCGTCGAGCCCCGGGGCGAGGTTCTCCTTCTCGCCGAGGATGCGCTGGTCCTGCAGGAGCTCCACCTCGGTGATGGCGGTGGACGACTCGTTGTGCACCGTGAACGTGACGGGGCCCGCGGGGACCTTCGTGGTCGACACGGCGCAGGCGTCGGAGCCGTCGTTCGTCAGGGTGATGGTGACACGGGAGAGCTTCCCGGTGCTGCTCGAGCTGTCGTCGGCGGGCGACCCCGTCGAGCAGCCGGACAGGGCGAGGGCGGTGACGGTGCCGAGCGCACCGAGGACGATCAGGGGGCGGGCGGCCAGGGGGCGGGCGGCCAGGGGGTGGGCGGCGCGAGGGCGGGCGGTCCTACCGAACGGCATGGTCGAGGCTCCTTGCAGGGACGTCGGCGGGCGGTCCGCGCGACGGGTCGGTTCCGGGGGTGGTGGTCGGTGGGGCGACGGCGCGCCGACGGTCGCGGAGGGCGAGCAACGCCTGTGCGGCGGCGGCGACGGCGAGCGCGATCGGCAGCCAGGTGCTCCAGAGCCGCAGCTCGGCAGCGCGGGTGTGCGCCGCGGCCAGGTCCGCGGCCGCGCGGTCGACGCGGTCGGTCGGCACCGCCCACACCGTGCGTTCCAGCGTGGTGGTCCGGGCGGCCGGGAGGCCCCCACCGCGCAGTGTGAGCACGTCGCGTTCCGAGCGGGTCGCGTCCAGGACACCCCCACCGACGGTGGTCAGGGTGACGGTCTCGCGGACGGACCAGCGGGCCGTGAACGGCCCGGGGTCCGTGCTCGGCGAGATGCCGACGGGGACCCGGCCGAAGAGGCCGACGAGGTCGTCGACCGTCAGCGAGGTGGGGCGGCCGGCGACCGGGACGTCCTCGGTGACCTGCCAGCGGTCGGCGGCGACGCCGGAGCGGGTCACGCGGCGGTGGGCCGACGCGGGGAGGGTGCGTCGTGCCTCCCGGCCGGTGCCGGAGACGCGCAGGACTGCTGCCGGACCGTCGACGTCCGCCGTGACGGACCGTGCGTCACCGGTGACCGCCGTCGTGCGCGGCAGGTCGACGTCCGTGCTCGGGACGACCAGGGCGAGGACGACGGCCGTGGCCGCGAGCCCGGCGGCGACCGCCGCGCGGACCACCGGGACGCGGGCCGGCGACGGACGCCAGCGGCGCGGCCAGACCGCGACGGCGAGGACGGGCACGACGTAGAGGAACCAGCCGAGCACCTCGATGACGCGCGGATCGGCGGGGATCCCGAGGACGCCGGTGACGAGGGCGCCGCGGAGCGACCCGTTGGGGGCGAGCCACCCGAGGTCGACCGTGCGCTGCTGGCCGATGACGAGCCACCCGGCCTCGTGCGCGTGCCGCAGTGCGGTGAGCACGAGGCCGCCGGCGACGAAGACGAGGAAGACGCCGGTACCGGTGAAGAACCGGCCGAGGTCGAGGCGGACCCCGCCGGTGTAGATGCCGTACCCGACCGCCACCGCGACCGCGATGCCGATCACGGCACCGACGGCTGCCGTGCCGGTGTCCGACGACGCCTGGAAGGTCGCGAGGAGGAAGACCGAGGTCTCGAACCCCTCCTTGAGGACCGCGAGGAACGCCATGCCCGCCAGCGCCCAGGCGGTCCCCCGTCCGAGCGCCGCCGACGCACTGGCCTGCAGGTCCCGCGACAGCGTGCGCGCGTGCGTGCGCATCCAGACGATCATCCCGGTGACGAAGACCACGGCGACGGCTCCGATGACCGTCTCCATGCCCTCCTGCTGGGCCTGGGGCAGTGCCTGCTCGACGAGCTGCAGGCCGAAGCCGACGGCGATGCTCAGCGCGACGGCGAGCCCGACGCCGGCCCACATCGGGGCGAGAGGCGCGCGGTTGCGACGGAGGAACGCGGCGATGATGCCGACGATGAGCGTCGCTTCGAGGCCTTCGCGGAGGCCGATGACGAGGGTGGCGATCATGGCGAAGGTGAGGCTAACCTAACCAGCGCTCGGCCCGCCACTCCGGCGACGTGGGGTTTGATTGTTCTCATGAACGTGCTGACCCCGGAGGCCCTGGCGTCGGTCACCAACGTGCTCGACCTCGCCGGCGTGTTCGCCTCGGCACTGCTGGGCGGCTCGCTCGCACGCACGATGGACTTCGACCTGTTCGGCTTCCTCGTCGTCGGCTTCGTCTCCGGCCTCGGCGGCGGCATGCTCCGCGACACCCTGCTGCAGAACGGGCCGCCCGTCGCGCTCGTCGACCCGCTCTACCTGCCCGTGGCGATCGCCGGCGCACTGGTCGCGTTCTTCGTGTCGTTCTCGGAGCTCACCTGGGACCGACTGTTCACCGTGCTGGACGCCGCCGTCATCGGCTTCTGGTCCGTGGTCGGGGTCCAGCGGACCTTCGACGCCGGTCTCGGCTGGCCCGCCGCGATCATCATGGGCACCATCACCGCGGTCGGCGGCGGGGCGATGCGCGACCTGCTGCTCCGTCGCGTGCCCGCGGTGTTCGGCGGGAACGCGCTCTACGCCACCGTGGCCGTCGCCGCGTCCGCGGTGATGGTGGTCGCCTCGTACCTCGGATCGCCGTCGATCGGCATCATCGCCGCGATCGTGCTGTCGCTCGGGCTCCGGTACGGGGCCGTCAAGCGCGGCTGGGGGCTGCCGAACGGTCGCGAGTGGCAGCCGAAGTCGACGCTCGGCGCACTGCTGCAGCGCGGGCGACGGCTGCGCCCCGACGCGATCCGGCTGCTCCGTCGACCCGGACGCCGAACCGGCGACGGGGCCGTCCGCAGCGACCGGGACACACCCGACGGCGTCTGACGAGCCGCGGTCGGCGTTCCGTCAGCGCCCGTCAGCACCCCGGCCGGTGCCTCGGTCAGCGCCTCGGTCAGCGCCTCTGCCCGGGCTCCGGTCGGTACCCGGGCACGGCGGTGGCCCACCGTCCGGACGACGCACGACCCCGTCGCTGCAGCGGCCTGCCGCGGTACGATCGCTCCCGCCGGGTACCGACCCGGTGACCACCGTCCTCGACGCACCGACACGACCCGAACGTGGCGGTCCACCGAGCGACGGGGCCGGGGGCTTCGCTGGTGCCGCGCGTGATCACGACGCGCGGCGCGGCAGGTCTCCGAGGGTCGCACCGGACCGGGTGCGGCACGGCCCGTGCGCCACCGACGCGCGGGGATCGACAGGACGGCGCACCACCGTCCACGACGACGATCACGGACCAGGACCCATGCGCGACGACGCTTCCTCCCCCAACCCCCGGACACCCCGCGCCGAGGTGCGCGAACGACTGCTCGTCGCCGGAGCCGACGTCTTCGCCGAGTCCGGCGTGCACGGCGCCCGGCTCGACGACGTGGCCGCTCGCGCCGGCTTCAGCAAGGGCGCCGTCTACTCGAACTTCACGTCGAAGCAGGACCTCGTCGCCCAGGTCATGCAGCGCTCGACGAACCGGATCCTCGCCGCGCTCCAGGAGGTCGTCCACGAGGACGTCGCCGCCGCGAGCATCGCCGAGGTCGTCCGGGCGGCGTTCGGGCGGTACGACCAGGGTCGGCAGTTCGCCCTCGTCTCGGAGCTCCGGGGGTACGCGCTCCGCGACCCGGAGTTCATGCCCGAGTTCGTCCGGCAGCGGCGCGAGCTGCAGGACGGCGTGCTCGACCTGGTCCGGTCGTGGTTCGGGGCGCACCCCGAGGTCGAGCCGGGCATGCCGCTCGAGGACTTCGCCACGCTGCTCATCGGCGCGAACACCGGGATCGTGTTCGACGGGCCGGCCCTGCCCGGGGTGAACCCCGGCGACGTCATCGCGAGCCTGGTCGACGCGGTCGTGCGCCCGCGTCGCTGACGCGGCCGCGGCGGCGGCGCCGCCGCATGCGCGCCGGCGCGGCAGGGCGCATGCGCCCGGCGCGGCGGGGCGCGAGCAGCCGTCCGCACAACCGGAAGCACGTCGCGCCACGCGATTCCGCGGCGCGACGTGCTCGCCGTTGTGCGCGAGCACGCCACACCACGCCCGGCCCGGCGAGGCCGCACCAGGCCCGGGCCGGCACGGCCGGCCCAGCCGGCCCAGCCGCCGCGGTCGTGCGCCCGCGGCGCTGACTCGACCGCGGCGGCCGCGGCCGAGTCCCGCCGCGGCCGTCCGCACAACCGGAAGCACGTCGCGCCACGCGATTCCGCGGCGCGACGTGCTCCCCGTTGTGCGCGAGCACGCCACACCACGCCCGGCCCGGCACGGCCGGCGCGTAGCCGCCGCGCGGCGGCTAGGCCGTGCGCCGGCGCTGCCGGCCCTCGTGGGACCACGCGGACGAGGGCAGCAGGCTCGGCGGGAACAGCCGCGCCCGGACCACGCGCGCCCGCGGGACGGACGCGTCGAGGGCGACACGAGCCTCCAGGAGGGCCCGCCGGAGTGCTGCCGTGTCCACGCCCGCCGCACCGTCCGCGGCGAAGCGCTCCAGGTCGACCGCATCGACGATGCTCGTCAGGTGCGGGAGCACGCTCGCGGGGACGGTCCCGACGAGCCGACCGCGCACCGCACGCGCCGTCCGCGCTGCTGCGGCGGCGTCACCCGGCGGCGCGAGCCCCGGTGCGTACCCGTGGTCGGCGACGTCGTCGAGCACCTCGCGCCAGGCCTGCAGTGCGGGCGAGCGTCCCGCCTGCACCGCGGCGAGCCGTCGGCGGCGACGCACCACACGGACGACCCCGGGTGCGACGAGCACCGCCAGCAGGAGCAGCAGCCCGACCACCAGGCCGGCGGCACCGGGTGGGGTGCCTCCGCCCGTCGTGGCCGCCGCGCCCGCTCCGGTCGAGGCGGAGGGTGTCGGGGTGGGCGAGGCCTCGGCGGGAGCGGTCTCCCCCGGGGCCGGCAGCGGCGTCTCCGACGGGGCCGGAGCCGGCGTCGCCGACGACTCGGTCCCCGCCTGCGCTGCGGCGTCGGAGCTCGGGGTCGGCTCGAACGACACCCAACCGGCGCCACGGATGTACAGCTCGGGCCACGAGTGCAGCTGTCGGTTCGAGACGGTGTACTCGCCGTCCTCCGTCTGGTCGCTGCTCGCCCGGTACCCGACTGCGATGCGCGACGGGATCCCGAGCGTCCGCGCCATCACGGCCATCGACGACGCGAAGTGCACGCAGTAGCCCTGGCGCACGCGCAGGAACGTGTCGATCACGTCCATGCTGTCGCCGTCGTAGCCCTGCTCGACGGGGGCCGTCTCGGAGTAGGTGAAGAGGTCGCTGCGGAACCACTGCTCCAGGGCACGCGCCCGGGCGTAGTCGTTCGGCAGCCCGCCGGCCACCCGCTGGGCCGCCGCCCGGATGTCACGTGGCAGGTCCTCGGGCAGTGCCAGGTCGGTGCGGAGCTGCGTCTCGCTCGGCGCCGTGAACCCGCGGCCGTCGGTGCGCCCGAGGATCCCGCTCGCGGCGATCGCGTCGAGGTACTCCCCCGACCAGGTCGAGGCGCCGAAGACCTGGTAGGTCGAACCGCGCTGGGTCACGGGACCGGTCGACCGGACCGTGCTCGAGTCCCCCATCCAGCGCCACTGCGACAGGTCCAGGTTCGTCGACTGCGACTCGAGCGACACGGCGCCGCCGGGCACGGGCAGGTAGTTGCTCGACAGCCCGGTGATCCGCACGGTCAGGTCGCCGCGGCTCGCCAGACGGGGGTTGATCCCGACCGCCCACTGCTGCTGGTCCGCGGTCTCCGCGGTGCTGGCGTCGGTCACGGTCGGCACCCAGTCGCCGGTGCCGAACTCGTCGAGGTCGGCGAGCTTGAGGTACTCCGGCTGCCCGTCGGCGGTGCGGTAGCGGAACACCTCGAGCTCGTTCGGCTGGCGGAGGTCGCGGCCGAGCTCGAGCAGCGTGCCGGGACGACCGGGCTGGATCGGGGCCTGCAGCGCGCCCGTCACGCCGGACAGCCAGCTGGCGTTGATCGGGACGAGCACCGGGAGCCCCACGGCGACGACGAGCCCGATCGCGCCCACGACGGCGGCCGGGAACGCCCGTTGCACCGGTCGGACGGACAGCCAGAGGAGCCCGAGGAACGCCGCCCCCACCAGGACGACGAGCACCGGCGAGGCGGGCTCGCCCGTGACGACGCCGGGGACGATGAGCACGACCAGCGCGGGCACGGCCGCGAGCGCGACGGTCGGCGCGATCGCGGCGAGGAACAGGGTCACCCCGGCGACCCAGGCGATCGCGACGGTGACGATCAAGCGGATCGCGTCGCTCTGCGGCAGCGGCGCGGGGTTGAGCCGGATCGCGGCGAGCGCCTCGCCGAGGGCTCCCTCGCGGTCGAGCCAGCCGAGGGGGTGGACGTCGTTGACGACCGCGGCGACGCACGACCCGACCACCAGCGTGGCGACGAGGGCGATGAAGCGCACGCCCGGAGCGCGACGGCGGACGGCGAGGACGACGGCGACGAGCACCGCCGTGAAGACGACGCCGGACAGCCACCAGGCGGTGCCCTGCACGAGCGGACGCATCGCGAGCGCCGCGATGAGGACCGGCAGCGGTGCCAGGGCGACGACCCACGGTCCCGGGGCGTCGTCGCGTTCGGCCGGACGCTCGGGGCGGCCGCTGCGCGTGGGCGTCCTGACGCGGTCGGCCGTCGAGGTCCCGCTCACCGGGTGCTCCCGTGCGCCTGCGCGCCCGCGACGGGCACGACCAGGGTCCGCCAACCGGCACGGTCGAGGATGCCGCGCACCACGGGGTCGGGCGGGACGATGGTCGCGAGGATGCCGCGACTGGAGCCGCTCGTCGCGGCGACGAGTTCGGCGGCCTGCTCGGCGGTGCACCGGCCGGTGACGACGGCGGTCATGCCGTGGACGTCGCGACCGTGCACGTCGGACAGGACCTCGGTGACCGGGCGGGCGTCCGAACGGACCCGGACGTCGGCGAGTCCGACGAGCAGGTCCGTCAGGCTGCCGACGTCGCCGGTGTGCCGTCCCGCGCCCGGGCCGTCGTCGCTCACGAGCACCACGCGCGACGTCCGCGCGCTGAGGGCACGGGCGACGCTCGCGGCGACGACGACGGCGTGCTCGAACGCGGCGTCGCCACCGAGGTCGCTCAGTTCCGCGAGGTCGTCGCGGCCGAGCGCCTGGTAGGACTCTCGGCGGAGGTCGATGGCGATGACGGCCTCCGGCGGCTGCGCCTGCGTGGTCTGGCGGACGTGGAGTTCGCCGCGTCGGGCGCTCTGTGCCCAGTGCACGCGGCGGATCGGGTCGCCCTGCCGGTACGGCCGGAGCTCGCTGTCGTCGGCGGAACCGCCCTGACCCACACGGCCCTCGTCCGCCGAGACGGCACCTGCGAGCGCTCCGGTGTCGATGGCACCGAGGGTGGTGGATGCGGGGACGATCACGACCTCCTCGGCGGGGACGACCGGCCGGTCGATGCGCAGCAGGCCGAAGGGGTCCTCGACGCGGATGGTCACCGGACCGACCAGCGTGCGGCCCCGGTGCATCGCGAGGGCCTCGACGTCGAGCACCGCCGGGGGCTCGTTCGGGCCGACCAGGGCGTAGGTCTGCGCGTCGGACACGCTCGCGAGGGCGTCCTCGAGCTGCTCCCGCACCAGCAGGGTCGTCCGCGGCCCGATCGGCAGCGACGTCCCCCGCAGGGTGATCCGCTCGCGGTGGACCTCACCGACCTGCACGACCGAGCGGGCGGTCGACCGGGTCGCGCGCAGCGGCGCCGCGACGACGAGTGCCATCACGATCCCGAGCACGAGCAGCACGAGCAGCAGGAGCCCGGCGGAGACGGCGATGCTCGTCGTGGCGACGAGACCACCGCCGACGAGGGCGATCCCCGACCCGAGCACCGTCCACCCCCTGGCCGTCGGCCGCGGGAACGGGGTCCGGCGGAGCATGGCCGCGCCGCGTCGCCCGGTGCGGAGCACCCACGACCGCACCGCGCCCGCACGCAGCGCGGACGTCGAGGGCCCGCTGCCGTCGGGCATCAGGAGCGGACGGCGGCCGAGGCGAACGGCACGGCGGTGTCGGACACGATCCGGACGACCACGTCGCGCGCGGTGTCCTCGGCGGCCCCGCCGAGCCCGCGGGCGACCGGGACGAGACGGTGGGACAGGATCACCGGTGCGAGGTGGGCGACGTCGTCGGGGGTGACGAACGGGCGACCGAGCAGCGCGGCGTGGGCACGAGCGGCCTGCGCCAGGTGCAGGGTGGCGCGAGGGCTCGCGCCCAGCACGAGGTCCGGGTGCGTGCGGGTGGCACGGACGATCGCGACGATGTAGGCCTCGACGTCATGGGCAAGGTGCACCCCGCGCACGGCGTGCACGATCGCCCGCAGCGTCTGCACGTCGACGATCGGTCGGAGCGCGGACAGCGGGTCGCGGGTCCCGCGCGCCGCGAGCATCTGGCGCTCGGCGTCCGCGCTGGGGTACCCCATCGCGATGCGGGCCATGAACCGGTCGCGCTGGGCCTCGGGCAGCGGGTACGTGCCCTCCATGTCGATCGGGTTCTGGGTCGCGACGATCATGAACGGCGACTCCAGCGGCCGGGTCACGCCGTCGACGGTCACCTGCGCCTCGGCCATCGCCTCGAGCAGGGCCGACTGGGTCTTCGGGCTCGTGCGGTTGATCTCGTCACCGATGACGACGTTCGCGAACACCGGACCCGGCGAGAACCGGAACGTGCCCGACGACTGGTCGTAGATGTTCACACCGGTGACGTCGGACGGCAGCATGTCCGAGGTGAACTGGATGCGGTTCACCGTCCCGCCGACCGAGGCACCGAGCGCCTTCGCGAGCACGGTCTTGCCGACGCCGGGGACGTCCTCGACCAGCAGGTGCCCCTCGGCGAGCATCACGGTGAACGCCGTGCGGATGGCGTCGACCTTGCCGTCCACCACGGTGGAGACGGCTGCGACGACGTCGTCGCCCACCGCTCGCACGTGCTCGATCGGGAAGGCTTGGTCGGTCTGGTCCGGCACGCAGGCCTCCTCGTCTCGGGACAGGTGTCGTGCATGCTACAACGGCGCGGTGACAGGCACCGGAGGATGCGTCACCGATCATCCGGAAGGCACACACGGGCCGTGCCCCGCGACGGACGGGAGGCGCGGTGCGGGGCCGCCACGCGCCTCCCGTCCGCCTCCTGGTCACGGTCCGGTCGGTGCGGGCGTCAGCGCGGCAGGGCCTCGGTCGTCAGCGACCAGAGCGCGACGCCGTGCAGCCCGAGTCGCTGCGCCAGCGCGACACGTGCCCGGTAGGAGCGGGCGTCCGACCAGTGCAGCTCGTGTCCGTCACCGAGCGTCGCCGACCACTCCCCCGTGCGGTCCGACCAGCGTGCGGCACCGCCGGCCAGCGCACGGGCCCGCGTCGGCGACACCTGCCCGGCGTCCGGTCCACCCCAGCGGTACCCGTACCCGGCGACGCCGAGGTCGGTGCGGTCGGCCGGCAGTCCCTCGTGCTCGGCCACCTCGACGACGCGCTGCGCCCACGGCAGGGCACCGATCGTGCCCGGTCCGCTCCACGGGCCGTGCTGGTCGTAGGTCATCAGCACGAAGCGGTCGACGTGCTCCGCCAGACGACGGAGGTCGTACCCGGTGTCCCGGAAGCCCGCGGCCGAGGTGGACGCCATCACGGCCATCGACACCGGGGCGTCGGCACCGAGCTCGTCGTGCACCGCGTCCTCGAGCGCGGCCGCGAAGGCGACGAGTCCCGCGCGGTCGCGGTCGCGCAGTGATTCGAGGTCGATCTGCACGCCCGTGCAGTGGTGGTCGTGCGCCAGGGCTGCCAGTTCCCGGGCGACCCGTTCGCGGGCGACCGGGTCGGCCAGCAGCGCCGAGGCGGTCTCCGGCGAGAAGTCACCGAGCGTCTCGGAGAAGTTGCTGACGAGGAGCTCCGGTCGCGCACCCCCGCGGGCTGCGGCGCGGGCGAGTCGGTCGACGCCGTCGGGCAGCGGCGCGAGGCCCGTGCCGTCCGCGGTGAGGGTGACACCGTCGATGCCGATGGTGCCCGCCCGCTCGGTGGCGGCTCGCACCCGGGCGACCGCCGTCGGAGCTCCCGGCTCGACGTACGCCTCGACGGCGACGCCGCGGGCAGCGGACGCGTCGGCGCAGCCGGCGACCGTGGTGACGATCACGACGAGCGCGACGGCGAGGGCGGATGAGCGGAGCACGGGCCAACGGTAGTGGGCGGGGTCAGGGCGCCCGTGCCGGGCCGGCCCGTGCATCCCGACCGTCGAGCACGGCCGCACCGTCGTGATCGTGAGCGCACCCTGCCGGAACGACGAAACCCCCGCCGGTGGCAGGGGTTTCGTCGACTGCGGAGACGGAGGGATTTGAACCCTCGGTCCCCTCAAAGGGGACTCCACCTTAGCAGGGTGGTGCACTCGGCCGGACTATGCGACGTCTCCGTGCGCTCTCACGAGCGCGAGACCCACCATACAGGAGGACGAGCGTCCTCTCGACCTCCCGCCACGACACGATCACCTCGGGTCGGTCGCCGGGTCCCCTGAAGTGGGGACAGGTGGGGCTTGTCCGCTCGTACCCCGACGCCTAGCATCGTCGGGACGCGGACATCACGTTCCGGGGGCATCACCTCCCCCGTCACCGCGACACAGCACCAGACGTCGTCCCCCCTTCTGCCGAGCCCGACGCACCCGACCGCGGCGGCCCGGACGGGGACGACCAGGGGGCGCGGACCCGGTCCGCGCCCCCGCTCTGGGTGATCCGGTGCGCAACGCCCCCACCGTGCCTCACGCGGCGGAGCGGAACCGGTCGGGCAACGCGATGAGGTCCTCCGCCAACCCCACGAGCGCTGCGGCGCACTCGTCGAGCTGTCCACGCTCCGCCGCAGCAGCCGCCCGTTCGACCTGCTGCACGCGAGCACGCCGCCCGACGACGGCGTCGATGCCGTTCGCCACGGCGACGTCGTCCGTGAAGAAGGTGTCGAGCACGGCTCGCTGCGCCGTGAGCCAGTCGGCACTGACGATCGCACCGCGCCGACGGAGGTACCAGGCACCGAGCTCGACGAGCGCCCCGGCCTCGGTCAGGCAGGACCTGAGCACGAGCGCGTCGAACTGCTCGTCCGCCCCCTGGCAGCCGGGAGCGGGGTCGGCGATCATCGCCCGGGCGACCCGGAGTCGCTCGACCATCTGGCCGACGGACCAGTGGGCGACGACGACGCCGACGTACCGCTGCACGCTGACGAGCCGCAGCGACTCGAGCGGGACGAGGGCTTCGCGGACGGGTGTGCGCGAGACCTGCATGTCCCGGGCGATGTCGTCGAGCCGGAGCCGTTGCCCCCGCCGGTAGACCCCGCGCAGGACGTTCTCGAGCAGCTTGAGGAAGACGGCGTCACGCAGCAGGCTGCGGCGGATGCCGTTCGGGTCGGGGACCCGGTCGTTCCCCGAGGACGATGAGCGATCCATCGCCCCAGGGTCACGCACGACGACCACCCGGTGCTCCGGGAGCGGGCGACCAGGGGAACGATCCGGTCGGGGTCGGGATGTGGAGGAGTGCCATGCCGAGACCCTCCCAGCGGGAGGGTCTCGGCGCTAAACATCACGTATACGAAATCCTACTTCTTGGACGCGTCGGTGAGGACGGACAAGGGTTGGGTGATGTCCTCCAGACCCTTGCGCGCCGCATCGACCCCGAACACCAACGCCACGATCCCGCCGGCGATCATCACCGCCGACCCGAGCAGGTACCCCCAGAAGAGCGGCTCACGCGACGACCCGTCCCCGATGAACGCGCCGTAGATCG
Source organism: Curtobacterium sp. P97 (assembly GCF_023712445.1). NCBI lineage: Bacteria > Bacillati > Actinomycetota > Actinomycetes > Micrococcales > Microbacteriaceae > Curtobacterium > Curtobacterium sp. P97. The sequence continues at coordinate 79,939 of NZ_JAMAYF010000007.1, forward strand.
CCGGGGCGACCGCACCGAAGATCTGCGCGAGGGCGAAGAAGTACGAGATCGCCTGCGACCGCAGCTCGAGCGGGAAGATCTCGCTCACGGTCAGGTAGGCGCTCGAGGCACCGGCCGAGGCGAAGAAGAACGAGACGCACCAGAACACGACCTGCACGGTGGCGCTGATGGCGTCGGCTCGGAACAGGAACGCCGAGGTGGCGAGCACCAGACCCGACACCAGGTAGGTCAGGAAGATCATCTGCCGACGACCCCAGGTGTCGAAGAACCGGCCGAGCACGATCGGGCCCAGCAGGTTGCCGATCGCGAACGGGAAGAAGTACACGGCCGTCTCGGCGGTCTTCAGCCCGAAGAAGTTCGTGAGCACCAGGGCGTAGGTGAAGAAGATCGCGTTGTAGAGGAACGCCTGGGTGATCATCATGGTCGCGCCCACCAGGGTGCGGGTCGGGTACTGCTTGAGCAGCACCTTGGCGATCGTCAGGAACCCCACCTTGTCCAGCGGCGTGACGGTCATGGCCTTCGACTCGTCGACGTCCGGCAGCCGGTGTCCGGTGGACTTCTCGACGGAGGCCTCGATCTCGGAGACCGTGCGCTCGGCCTCCTCCTCGCGTCCGTGGGTCATCAGCCACCGCGGGCTCTCCGGGATGTGCCGCCGCAGGAAGATGATCGCGATGCCGAGCACCGGGCCGAGGAAGAACCCGATGCGCCACCCGATGTTCTCGGCGAAGATCGACGTGTCGAGCAGGTAGATGTTGGCGAAGGCGCCGAGCGCCGCACCGCCCCAGTACGTGCCGTTGATGGCGATGTCGACGTGCCCGCGGTACTTCGACGGGATGAGTTCGTCGATCGCCGAGTTGATCGCCGCGTACTCACCGCCGATGCCGAGGCCCGCCACGAAGCGGAACGCCGCCAGGAACCAGAAGTCCTGGGCGAGTCCGGCGATGCCCGAACCGATGAGGTAGATCGCGAGCGTCAGGATGAAGAGCTTGCGGCGGCCGAGCCGGTCGGACATCCGTCCGAAGACCAGGGCGCCGACGACCTGCCCCACCAGGTAGATGGTGCCGAGCAGGGTGACCTGCTGCGTCGACAGGTCGAGGTCGGCCTGGAAGCCGGCGTTCGAGACGATCTGGATCTCGAGGCCGTCGAGGATCCAGGACACCCCCAGGCCAACCACCACGCTCCAGTGGAAGCGCGTCCACGGCAGTCTGTCCATCCTGGCGGGGACCAGGCTCTTGATCGTCCCGTTCGTCGTGCTGCTCACGAGAGCGGACCGTACTCCGGAGATTCCAGGCTGGTTCCCAGTACCAGCGCAGCTTTACGTCCTCACAGATTCAGGAAGTCGTGCGAAGCGGACGGGAGGCGCGGGGCGGGCCCGCACCGTGCCTCCCGTCCGCGTCGGATCGCGGTGACGCGCGACGTCACGACCGCACGCGGCCGGAGCCCGCGTCGGTAGCGTGACGACGTGCCCACCCAGAACTCGATCGACCGCATCCTGACCACGCACACCGGCTCGCTCCCCCGATCGCCCGAGCTGACCGCGCTCCTGGTGGCCCGCGACCAGGGGAAGCCCCACGACGAACAGGCACTCCGCGAGGAGATCGCCGCCGTGCTCGCGCGCACCGTCGACGCGCAGCTCGACGCGGGCCTCGACGTCGTCAACGACGGCGAGGTCCCGCGCGTCGGCTTCTCGACCTACATCCGCGATCGGCTGTCGGGGTTCGGGGGCTCCGGTCACCGCAAGCCGACGCTCGACAGCGTGAAGTTCCCGGAGTACGCGGCGTTCCAGGCCCGGCAGATCGACGAGGGCGCAGAGTTCGCCCGGGTGTGGGACACCCCGCTCGCCCAGGGGCTGCTCGAGTACGACCAGGAGCGCGCCGGCATCCGCGAGGACCTCGACGGCTTCGAACGCGAGCTCGCCCGGAACGCCGCCGCCGGCCGCACCCCGGCCGGCACCTTCATCTCCGCCGCGACGCCGGGCATCGTCGCCACGACCCTGCTGCTCGACGACGAGAACCCGCACTACCGCGACCACCGGGAGTACGTGTTCGCGCTGGCCGAGCAGCTCCGCGTCGAGTACGAGGAGATCGTCGCCCGCGGGCACGTCCTGCAGCTCGACGCCCCGGACCTCGCCATGGAGCGCGTCATCCACTTCGGCGACGCGTCGCTCGACGAGTTCCTGGCCGCCGTGGACCTGCACGTCGACGCGCTCAACCACGCGTTGCGGAACATCCCGAAGGAGCAGACGCGGCTGCACGTCTGCTACGGCAACTGGCAGGGCCCGCACCAGGACGACGTCCCGGTCGACGTGCTGCTCCCCCACCTGTACCGCGCCGAGGTCGGGTCCTTCAGCATCCCGTTCGGCAACCCGCGGCACGCGCACGAGTTCCCGGCCTTCCGCGACCTGCCGCTCCCCGCCGACGCGGTGCTCGTGCCGGGCGTCATCGACGTCACGACCAACTACCTGGAGCACCCGCAGCTCGTGGCGAACCGGATCGTCGAGGCCGCCGAGGCCGTCGGCGACCCCACCCGCATCGTCGCCGGGACCGACTGCGGCCTGGCGACCTTCGCGAGCTACGAGTTCGTGGCCTCGGACGTCGCGTGGGCGAAGCTCCGAGCACTCGTCGAGGGTGCGGAGATCGCGTCGCGCCGCCTGTTCGGCTGACGCTCCCGCCACTCTGCTCCCGCAAGACGCAACGTCGGCGGGTCCTCGCAGCGGTACAGCGCTGCGAGGTGTCGCCGAGGTTGTGTCTTCCGGAGCCGAGCGCCGCCACGCGCCTCCCGTCCGCATGTCGGTGCGCGGGCGTAGCGTGCGGACCGTGACCCGACCTGACATCCACACGGTCGGCGAGCTCCGCGCTGCTGGGCACGTCCAGAAGTCGGTCCGCGCCGAGATCCGCGACAACCTCCTCCAGGCCCTGCGCGAGGGCCGCGACCCCTGGCCCGGCCTGCACGGGTTCGAGACGACCGTCATCCCCCAGCTCGAGCGTGCGCTCATCGCCGGACACGACGTCGTGCTGCTCGGCGAGCGCGGGCAGGGCAAGACCCGCCTGCTCCGCACGCTGCAGGGGCTGCTCGACGAGTGGACCCCGGTGATCACCGGGTCCGAGCTCGGCGAGCACCCGTTCGAGCCGATCACCACCGCGAGCACCCGCCGCGTCGAGGAGCTCGGCGACGCCCTGCCGATCTCGTGGGTGCACCGCGACGAGCGCTACGTCGAGAAGCTCGCGACCCCCGACACCAGCGTGGCGGACCTGATCGGTGACGTCGACCCGATGAAGGTGGCCGAGGGCCGCAGTCTCGGCGACCCCGAGACCATCCACTTCGGGCTGATCCCCCGCGGGCACCGCGGCATCGTCGCGATCAACGAGCTCCCCGACCTCGCGGAGCGCATCCAGGTCGCGATGCTCAACGTGATGGAGGAGCGCGACGTGCAGATCCGCGGCTACGTGCTGCGCCTGCCCCTCGACGTGCTCGTCGTCGCCAGCGCCAACCCCGAGGACTACACGAACCGCGGCCGCATCATCACGCCGCTGAAGGACCGCTTCGGCGCCGAGATCCGGACGCACTACCCCATCGAGCTCGCCGACGAGGTCGCCGTCATCCGGCAGGAAGCCCAGCTCACCGCCGAGGTCCCCGACGCCCTGGTCGAGATCCTCGCCCGGTTCACACGTGCCCTGCGCCAGTCCAGCGCCGTCGACCAGCGGAGCGGCGTCAGCGCCCGCTTCGCCATCGCCGGCGCCGAGACGATCTCCGCCGCCGCCGTGCACCGCGCCGCGCGGCAGGGCGAGGAGCACCCGGTCGCGCGGCCGATCGACCTCGAGACCGCGGTCGACGTCCTCGGCGGCAAGATCGAGTTCGAGAACGGGGAGGAGGACCGTGCCGACGAGGTCCTCGAGCACCTGCTCCGCACCGCCACCGCCGAGACCGTCCGCTCGCGGTTCCGCGGGATCGACTTCGGCGTCCTCGTCGAGGCACTCGACGGCGGCACGATGGTGACGACGGGCGAGCAGGTCAGCGCCCGGGCCTTCCTCGAAGGGCTCCCGTCGATCGGCGAATCGGACGTCTACGACCAGGTGTGCGAGCGACTCGGGGCGACCGACGACGGCGAGCGGGCCGGCGCGATCGAACTCGCGCTCGAGGGGCTCTTCCTGGCCCGACGCATCAGCAAGGAGTCGGGGGGCGGCGAGGCCGTCTATGGCTAGCCGGCAGAACCGCCGCCTGACCCGCGACGCCCGGTACGGGAAGTACGAGGGCGGACCGGATCCCCTCGCTCCCCCGGTCGACCTGACCGAGGCGCTCGACGCCATCGGCGAGGACGTCATGGGCGGCACCTCCCCCGAGCGTGCCCTCCGCGAGTTCCTCCGGCGCGGCGGCCAGACCCAGCGCGGGCTCGACGACCTCATGCGCCGCGTCGCCGAACGGCGGCGCGAGCTCACCAGCCGGAACAACCTCGACGGCACCCTGCAGCAGGTCAGGGAGCTCCTGGACCAGGCCCTGCTCGCCGAGCGCGGTGAGCTCGCCCGGAACGTCGACCTCGACGACGGCGACCGCGCCCTGGCCGAGCTGCAGCTCGACAGCCTGCCGCCGTCGCCCGCGAGCGCCGTGCAGGAGCTGAACGGCTACGACTGGACGAGCCCGACGGCCCGGCAGAAGTACGACGAGATCAAGGACCTGCTCGGACGCGAGGTGCTCGACCAGCGCTTCGCCGGCATGAAGCAGGCGCTCGAGAACGCGAGCGACGAGGACCGCGCAGCCGTGTCCGCGATGATGCGCGACCTCAACCAGCTGCTCGACGACCACCGCCGCGGCACGGACACGCAGGAGCAGTTCGACGCGTTCACGGCGCAGCACGGGCAGTACTTCCCGTCCGGCCCGCAGAACGTCGAGGAGCTGCTCGACGACCTCGCCGCACGAGCCGCGGCCGCGCAGCGGATGCGGAACTCGATGACGCAGGAGCAGCGCGACGAGCTCGACGCGCTCGCGCAGCAGGCGTTCGGCTCACCGGACCTGATGGGTCAGCTCGGGCAGCTCGACGACACCCTCCGCGCGCTCCGCCCCGGCGAGGACTGGGGCAGCTCCGAGCGGATGGACGGCGAGCAGGGCCTCGGACTCGGCGACGGGACCGGCGTCTTCCAGGACATCGCCGACCTCGACGCCCTGGCCGAGCAGCTGGCGCAGTCCGGGCCCGGGTCCGACCTCGCCGACCTCGACCTCGACGCCCTGCAGCGTCAGCTGGGCGACGAGGCCACCGTCGACGCCCGGACCCTGCAGCGGTTGGAGCAGGCCCTGCGGAACTCGGGCGCGGTGCAGCGCGGCACCGACGGACACCTCCGGCTGACCCCGAAGGCGATGCGGCAGCTCGGCAAGAGCCTGCTCAGGGACGTGGCCGAGCGGATGTCGGGGCGCCAGGGCGCGCGTGACCTGCGTCGCGCCGGGGCGTCGGGCGAGCCCTCCGGGGCGACCCGACCGTGGGCGTTCGGTGACACCGAGCCGTGGGACCTCCCCCGGTCGATCACGAACGCCCTGGTCCGGACCGCGGCGGACGGACGCACCGGACCGGGTGTCCGCCTGACGATCGACGACGTCGAGGTGCAGGAGACCGAGGCGCGGACCCAGGCGTGCGTGGCGCTCCTCGTCGACACGTCGTTCTCGATGGCGATGGAGGACCGCTGGGTCCCGATGAAGCGGACGGCCCTCGCGCTGCACACCCTCGTCAGCACGAGGTTCCGCGGCGACGACCTGCAGCTCATCGCCTTCGGGCGCGAGGCGGAGGTCATGGACGTCGAACGACTCGTCGGCCTCGACGCCCAGTGGGACAAGGGCACGAACCTGCACCACGCACTGCTGCTGGCCAACCGGCACTTCCGGAAGCACCCGACGGCGCAGCCAGTGCTCCTGGTCGTGACCGACGGCGAGCCGACCTCGCACCTCGAGCCGAACGGCCAGGTGTGGTTCGGCTACCCGCCCGATCCCGTGACGATCGCGCTGACGGTCCGCGAGCTCGAGAACGCCGGCCGGCTCGGGGCGCAGACGACGTTCTTCCGACTCGGTGACGACCCCGGGCTGGCGCGGTTCATCGATGCCATGGCCCGACGGGTGGACGGCTCGGTCGTCGCGCCCGAGAACGACGACCTCGGTGTCGCCGTGGTCGGGTCGTACCTCGGTTCCCGTCGCGGAGGCGCGTCCCTGTTCGGCGACGACCGGGCGGGCTGATTGCGACCGGCCGTCGGACGGGAGGCTCCCCACCGGGCACGGCCCGGCAGCCGCTGGCGCGTCTGCCGGGAACCGGCCGGCGTGGGCCGCGGCGCCGGCTGGCACCGCGCCTCCCGTCCGTCAGAAGAGGGGCCAGGGGACGGCGGGTCCGTGTCCGGGCGGCGGCGGGAACATCCCGACCGCGCGCAGCGCGGCGCACCGGGCCCGCAGGTTGTCGATCTCCCCGCGGGTCAGGTGCTCGGCGAGCGCGACACCGAGGTCGCCGCGGAGCGCCTCGGACACCCGGTCGAGCCCCTCGAGCTCGTCGGGGTCGAGCGGCTCCCCGATCCAGCCCCAGAGGACCGTGCGGAGCTTGTGGTCCACGTGGAAGGTCAGGCCGTGGTCGACGCCGTAACGGTGCCCGTCCGGCATGGCGAGCACGTGCCCGCCCTTGCGGTCGGCGTTGTTCACCACCACGTCGAACACCGCCATCCGGCGGAGCGCCGCGGTGTCCTCGTGCACGAGCGTGACGGGCTGGTCGTGCTCGTCGATGGCCTCGAGCACGGGCAACCACGGGGTGCCCTCGGCGTCGGCCTCCTCGGTCGGCACCAGGTCGACGGGGTCCTGCTCCGGGTCGACGTCCTGCCAGCGCTGGACCATGCCGGGGCCGAACGGGCCGTCGCCGAGCCAGGTGGGCGGCACGATGCCCCACCCGAAGGCCTCGGAGACCAGGTGTGCCGCGACCTCCCGGCCGGCGAGCGTGCCGTCCGGGAAGTCCCACAGCGGACGCTCCCCCTCGACGGGCTTGTACACGACGGACTCGCCGTCGAGGTCGGCGAGGAAGGTGGCGTTCGACGCCTCGCGGATGCGCGCCCGGATCGTCAGCGGGCCGTCGTACCGGGGTGCGTCGTCGCTCATGCGTCGCCGGGGCGCCGACCGGCAGCGACGACCTCGCGCGTGCGTTCGACGAAGGCCCGGGCGCTGCCGACGGGGATCTTCACCTGGAAGACCTCGGCGGGCTCGGGCATCTCGACGACGGCCTCGACCTCGTCGCCGTCCTCGTCCGTCTCGGTGACGATCTCGAGCTCGTCCTCGATCGGGTACGCCTCGATCACCACCTGCGCCGTCGCCGGGTCGAACCCCAGGCTCAGGGCACCCGCGCGGAACTCGGGCTCCACCGGCTGGTCGAGCGGCGCGGCGTCCCGGAGCTCGGACGGTGCCGCCGGCGGGACGCTGAAGCGGTTGTCCTCGACGGTCGCGACCTCGTCGAGGAGCTCGGCGACCTTGTCCGCGAGCACCGCGGACTGCTCCTTCTCGAGCGCGACGCTGGTCACCCGCTTGCCGTCGCGTGCCTGCAGGTAGAAGGCGCGTTCACCCGGGCGGCCGACCGTCCCGACGACGAGACGTTCCGGCCAGTCGAAGCCGTGCACGATGGTGGGCATGACCCGATTGTAGGAGCGTGCGGCTCCGTCCGTTCAGGGTCGAGCGGTCCCCGGCTCACTGCTGCCGACCGCTCCGTCCGCCGAGCCGGTCCCGTCGTGTCCTGCTCCGCCGCCGGTCCCGTCCGCTCCGCCTCCGCCGCCGGTCCCGTCGTGTCCTGCTCCGCCGCCGACCGCGGCGTCGCCCGAGGGGGCCGGTGCCGCGGCGAGCCACGACAGGTCGCCGGAGTCGGTGTTGGTGGCGACGACCTCGGGCCGGTGTTCCCCGTAGCGGACGACCGAGACGGACGCCGGACCGACCGCGATGCGCTGGAACAGGTCGAGGTGCATGCCGAGCGCGTCGGCGAGGACGGACTTCACGATGTCGCCGTGGCTCACGGCGACCCACACCGCCGTCGGGCCGTGCTGCGCCTCGACCTCGGCGTCGATCCGGCGGATCGCGGCGACCGCACGGGACTGCATCGTCTGCATGGACTCGCCGCCGGGGAACACCACGGCGCTGGGGTTCGCCTGCACCGTGCGCCACAGTGGTTCCTTCGCGAGGTCCGCGAGCTTCCGGCCCTGCCAGTCGCCGTAGTCGGCCTCGGTGATCGCCCGTTCGACCCGCACGTCGGGGCTGCCCTGCTGGCGGGCGAGCAGGGCGCGTGCGGTCTGCCGGCAGCGCTCGAGCGGGCTCGTGACGAGCGCGACGAGCGGGATCGGCGCGATGCGCTCGGCGGCCCGGTCGGCCTGCTCGCGGCCGACGCGGTCGAGTGCCACCCCGGCGGTGCGACCCGCCAGGACCCCGGTCGCGTTCGCGGTGGTGCGTCCGTGCCGGACGAGGAGGACGGTCGCCATGCGGTCGATCCTAGGCCGCGGCGGCCACGCCCTCCGGCGCGGTCACGATCCGCCCGTCGACGACGGTCACCAGGTCGTCCAACGCGTCCCGGTGCACGAGGTCGTGCGTGACGAGCAGGGTCGCCGTCCCACGCTCGTGCGTCAGACGGGCGATCAGCTCCATCACGGCACCGCCCCGCTCCTGGTCGAGCGCACTCGTGGGTTCGTCGACGAGCAGCACCTCGGGGTCGTGCACGAGCGCCCGGGCGATCGCGACGCGCTGCCGTTGTCCCCCGGAGAGCTGCGCCGGTCGTGCATCGCCGTGACCCGAGAGCCCGACCGCGTCGAGCAGGTCGTCGACCCGGGCGCCGGGGACCCGACGATCGCGGGCGCCGAGGTGTCCCATCACGAGCAGCTGTTCGCGCGCGGTCAGCGACGGCAGCAGGTTCGACTGCTGGAACACGATCCCGATGCGGTCCCGGCGGAGGTCCGACGCTGCGTCGCGGGACAGCGACGCGGCGTCGACCGCCGTCGATCCGCTGCCGACGAGCACCCGACCGGAGTCGGGGCGGACGAGCGACGCGGCGACGGCGAGCAACGACGACTTGCCGGACCCGGAGGGGCCGGTGATGCCGGTGACGCTGCCGGCCGGAGCGGCGAGGGAGACGTGGTCGACCGCGGTGACGCGACGGTCGCCGTCGGGGAAGGTGAGGGTGACGTCGTCGAGTGTGATCATCGGTTGCTCCCGAGTGCGGTGAGGGGGTCGGCTGCGGTGACGGTGCGGAGGGCGACCGCGGCGCCCGCGAGACCGAGCACGGCCATCGCGACACCCGGTACCAGGGTGGTGAGGGGGCTGAGGAGGAACGGCAGCGTGCCCCCGGCGAGCGCACCGAGCACCGCGACGAGCGCCGTCCCGGTGCCGATGCCCGCCACGAGGACCACGAGCGCCTGACCGAGTGCGTCGCGGACGAGCGACCCGGTGCTCGCTCCGAGCGCCTTGAGCACGGCGACGTCACCGGCGCGTTGCATGGTCCAGACGGTGAAGAAGGCGCCGACGACCAGCGCGGAGACGCCGAACAGCATCGCGATCATGAGACCGAGCGACCCGACCTCGGACCGGAAGGTCTCGAGCGCCGTCAGCGATCCGAGCGGTGTGGTGGCGGACGTGTGCGTGGTCGCGGCGACGGCTCCCCAGTCCGGCGAACCGGACACGGCGAGCACCGTCGGTGCGCCCTCGCCGCCGAGCCGGCGGTCGGCAGCGGCCCACGCACCGGGGGTCATCACGACGACCGGGGTGTGGCTGTACCAGGCGTCCCCGCCGACGGACGCGACGCGGTGGTCGGTCCCGGAGACCGAGATGCGGTCGCCCACCACGACGCCGAGCTGCTCCGCCGCCGCCGCCGACAGGCCGACCGAGTCGTCCTGCGCGGGCGCCAGCGCAGCCACGACACCGTCGCCGCCCCGCGGCAGCCCGAACAGGGCGACGCCGACCGCGGACGCACCGGCACCCGACGTCGCGGGAGCAGCGCTGGCGCGTCCCTGGACGATGCCCACCGGCACCACGTCGTCGACGCCGGCCGCCGTCCGCCAGCCGTGTCGTGCCTCCCGTCCGATCGCGGACGTGGCGAAGGACGGCTGCCCCGCGGACGGCTGTTGCAGCACCAGCCGGTCGCCGGGCAGGTCGAGGACAGCGGAGACGTTCTGCGACGCCAACCCGCCCGTCAGTCCCGCCAGGAACCCGACCAGGAGGGTGATGAGCGCCACGACGGCACCGATGAGCACGAAGCGTCCACGAGCGAACCGGAGATCGCGCCAGGCGACGAACACGGCCGTTCCTTCCCGGTCACGGACCCTCCGTGACCTCCAGGACCAGCGTCGTGTGCCGACGGCGAGCGGTCATCGCCGGCACGGACGGTCCCACGATCGAACTTCTGGTTGATCCAGCGGGCCCGGGCCGTCCGTACGCTGGCCGGTGACATGGTCCACGGCACGCTCACCCCCGTCTTCGTCGGTCTCCGCACCGGCCTGCACGTGCTGTCCGCCGCGCTCCTCGCGCTCGTCGTCGTCCGGATCGTGGTCGAGGGCGGCGCCACGGCACCCCTCGCCGGCGTCCTGGCAGGTGCCTTCGCAGTCGTGTACCTGCTCGGGGCGGTGGTGGCACGCGGCGCCCCGGGTCGCCGGGCGGTCGCGGGCCCGCTCTGGGTCGGCGGGCTCTCCGTCGTGTGGGTCGCGCTCATGGTGCTCGTCCCCGAAGCTGCCTACCTGGTCTTCCCGCTCTTCTTCCTCTACCTGCACGTGCTGCCCCGGATCGTCGGTCCCACGGCGGTCGTCGTCGCGACGCTCGTGGCCGTCGTCGCGCTCGGAGTGCACGGGGGCTTCACGCTCGGCGGGGTCGTCGGACCGCTCGTCGGCGCCGGGGTGGCGCTGCTCATCGGGCTCGGCTACCGCGCACTCGCCCGGGAGGCCGTCGAGCGCGAAGCACTGCTGGCAGAACTGATCGCCACCCGGGACCGACTCGCGGCGACCGAGCGGGAACAGGGGGTCCTCGCGGAGCGTGCGCGGCTGGCGCGGGAGATCCACGACACGGTCGCGCAGGGGCTGTCGAGCATCCAGATGCTCCTGCACGCAGCCGAGCGCGCCGACGGCGACCGCCCCGGCACCGAGCACATCCGTCTGGCCCGGGGGACCGCGGCCGACGGCCTCGCCGACACGCGTCGCTTCATCCGCGAGCTCGCGCCGCCGACGCTGGACCAGGGCCTCGGTGCAGCACTCCGTCGGCTCGCGGACCAGCAGTGGACGCGGGACGGACTGGCGGTGTCGGTCGCGGTGTCGGACGACAGGCTGCCGATGGACGTGGAGACCGCGCTGCTCCGCATCGCGCAGGGCGCCGTGGCGAACGCGGTGCAGCACGCCGCGGCGTCGCAGGTCGACGTCACGGTCACGGTCGACGGTCGGGAGGCACGGCTGACGGTCGTCGACGACGGCGTCGGCTTCGACCCGGTCACCTCCGGCGACGACGTCGCCGCGTCCGACTCCTTCGGCCTCCGCGCGATGGCCGAGCGCGTCGAGCAGTTCGGCGGACGACTCGACGTCGACAGCGCACCGGGCCGCGGCACCACGGTCACGGCCGTCCTGGAGGTCCCGTGATCCGCATCGTCATCGCCGACGACCACCCCGTCGTCCGGGCCGGTCTCCGTGCGCTCCTCGACGGTGAGGAGGGCATCGAGGTCGTCGGCGAGGCCGCCACCCCGGACGCCGCGACCGCCCTCGCCGAGGAGCTGGCCCCGGAGCTGGTGCTCATGGACCTGCAGTTCGGCCAGGACACCACCGGCGCCGACGCCACCCGGTCGATCCGCGCACTCGAGGCGGCACCGTACGTGCTCGTCCTGACGAACTACGACTCGGACGGTGACATCCTCGGCGCGGTCGAGGCCGGGGCGAGCGGGTACCTGCTCAAGGACGCCCCACCGGACGAGCTCGTGGCGGCGGTCCGTGCCGCGGCCTCCGGGCAGAGCGCCCTCGCCCCGGCGATCGCCGGACGGCTGATGGCGCGGATGCGGGCTCCGCGCGTGAGCGTCTCCGCCCGCGAGATCGAGGTGCTCCGACTGGTCGCGGACGGGGCGTCGAACGGTGAGGTCGCCCGCGCACTCCACATCAGCGAGGCGACGGTCAAGTCGCACCTCGTGCACGTGTTCTCGAAGCTCGGAGTGAGCTCGCGGACAGCGGCCGTGTCCGCGGCCCGCTCTGCGGGTGTCCTCCGGTGAACCCCGGGACCCATCGGGGGGGTCCGTGCGGCACGCGGACAGTGGTCGGCGTGCGCCGCACCATGCACGAAGATGGTGCGGTGCTCGTCTCCATCGTCTACATGAGCCGCTCGGCCGTGCCCTTCGACGACGACGCGCTCGCCGAGCTCCTGCGCGAGTCACGTCTCCGGAACGAGGCACTCGGGGTCTCCGGCCTGCTCGTGGCGAAGGGCGGCCGGTTCATGCAGCTGCTCGAGGGCCCGGCGTGGAGCGTCGACGACCGCTTCGGCGCCATCGCGCGCGATCCTCGGCACGACGGGGTGAAGTCGCTGATCCGCGAGGACATCGAGCGCCGGCGGTTCGACGGCTGGTCGATGGCCTACCGGTCGCTCGACGAGTCCGACGTGGCGACCGAGGACGGCTTCAGCCCGTTCCTGTCCGGCACGATGGACTTCGCGCCGGAGTTCGACGGCACGAGCGCCGCGTGGCTGCTCAAGTGGTTCCGCGACCGGGAGCTCACCGACCGCTGACGCGGACCTCCGCCCGTCGACGGTCCACGAGGTCAGCCTGCCGCGCGGAAGGTGTCGGCGACCACCCCGAGCAGACGTGCCCGGTGCGCCGGCGCGGCCGTCGCCTGCAGGAGCACCCGCCACATCACCGCGACCGCGGGGTCGAGGTCCGCGCGACCGCTCCGCACCTCGGCGACCAGCTGCACCCCGGTGAAGTAGGGCACGACCGAACCGCCGAGCTCCTCCGGGGTCAGGTCGGTCTCGAGCTCACCGCTGCCGATCGCGACGCAGAACACGTCCACGATGCCGCCGATCCACTGCTCGTAGAACGACGACGTCGCTCCGGAGAACTCGCCGCGTTCGAGCGAGAGCCGGATGCCGGCACGCACGATCGGGTCGGTGCGGAGCAGGTCCGCGATCTGCTTCGACGCCCCGATCAGGGCGGCCGTCGGCGACGCGGCGTCGTGGCTCACCTCCGCGAAGGTCCGCGCGTTCTGCTCGTCGATCACGCCGAGGGCGAGCGCGAGCTTCGTCGGGAAGTGGAAGTGCAGGGTGCCCTGCGCCACGTCGGCGCGGCGCGCGACGGCGGCGATCGACGTGGCGGCGAAGCCGACCCGGTCGAACTCCTCCGCCGCGGCCACCAAGATCTGCTCACGTTTCCCCACGTGACCAGTGTCTCGAACTGGAGGCACGGTGCGGGCCCGCACCGTGCCTCCAGTCCGAGGGGTCCCGTCAGGTCGTCACGCGGCGTGGCGGGCCAGGGTCATGCGCTCCTCGGGCACGTCCTGCAGGTCGCGTCCGCGGAACCAGCGGAGCAGCCAGTCGGCCGGCGAGCCGGCCAGCTCGGCCGGCAGGCCGGAGCGCTCGGTGAGGAAGGTGTTGAAGCCGGGCTCGTCGCGGACCTCGAGGTCCGACGGGTTGCCGAACGCCATCGACCAGCCGTCGAAGCGGCGGGTGTCGATGTCCTCGCGGGAGAGCGACTTCACGCCCTCGTGGCGGGTGTCGCGCTCGATCGCGGCGAAGCGGTCCTCGACGCTCCAGGAGGGACCCTCGAGCACCTGCATGAAGCGGCCGCCCTTGGCGAGCAGGAGTCCGGAGACACCGAGCGCCTCGTTGCGCAGGCGGGCTTCACGGAGCATGGCGACCAGGTGGTCGTCGGTCATCTCGTCGACGGCGACGGACATGTACACGAGGGAGGTGAGTTGCGTCATCGGCGCCAGTCTGTGTGCTGCTCCGGTGGAGGGTCAATGCGGTCGTCCGCACACCGCAGTCGGGGGGGGGGGGCGCCCACGACCGGGGCGTTCTACCTCTTGTAGAGTGGACGCTCGTGCGGCACTGTGCCGCACCTCCGCCCGACAGCCCGACAGCCCGACAGCCCGACAGGACCCTGCGCTCCGATGCCCGTCACCGCCCCGCCTCCGTCCCGCGGCTGGTTCGCCCAGCTCCTCCTCCGCCTGCACTTCACCGCCGGGCTCTTCGTCGGCCCGTTCGTCCTGGTGGCGGCGCTCTCCGGCGCCGTGTACGCCGTCGCACCGACCGTCGAGCAGGGCGTGTACCGGCAGGAGCTCACGGCGCCGTCGTCCGCGCCTGCGCTCCCCCTCGCCGACCAGGTCGCGGCCGCCGAGCGCTACGTGGCCCGCCACCACCCGGACGACACCGTCGCCGAGGTCCGCCCGGCCCCCACGCCCGGCACCACCACGCGCGTGATGTTCACGGAGGAGGGCCTGCTCGAGTCCCAGACCCGTGCGGTGTTCGTCGACCCGGGCGACGCCGCGGTGCGCGGGGACCTGCCGGTGTACGGCACGTCGGGGTCGCTCCCCTTCCGCACCTGGATCAGCACCGTGCACCGCAGCCTGTTCCTCGGCGACGTCGGGCGGCTCTACAGCGAGACCGCGGCGTCGTGGCTCGGCATCGTGTCGCTCGCCGGCATCGGCCTCTGGGCGTTCCGCATCCGGCGCGCACGGCGGAAGCGCGACCTCGTGCTGCCGGACAACCGTGCGACCGGGTACCGGAGGACGTTCTCCTGGCACGCCGCGACGGGCGCGTGGGTGCTCCTCGGCGCGCTCTTCCTGTCGGCCACCGGCATCACCTGGTCGCACTTCGCGGGCGACAACGTCAGCGCGCTCCGCTCGACGCTCAGCTGGCAGGCGCCGACGGTCGACACCGCACTCGACGGCTCGTCGGCGACGTCGGGCGGGGAGCACGCCGGGCACCACGGCGGTGGCTCGATGCCGATGGGCTCCCCGACGACGACGCCCGAGCAGTTCGACGAGGTGCTCGCGGTCGCCCGCGACTCCGGTGTCCGCGCGGCCGAGGTCCGGATCCGTCCGCCGGCGGCCGCCGACACGGCGTGGACCGTCGAGGAGATCAAGCTCAGCTGGCCGGTCGCGATGAACGCGGTCGCGGTGGACCCGGGCACGATGACGGCGGTGTCGCGGGTCACCTGGGCCGACTACCCGCTCATGGCGAAGGCCGCCAAGCTCGGCATCAACACGCACATGGGCGCGCTGTTCGGCCTGGCGAACCAGGTCGTGCTGCTGCTCGCGGCGCTCGGGATCGCGGCGATGGTCGTGTTCGGCTACCTCATGTGGTGGCAGCGGCGTCCCACCGGCGCGCGTGCGGGTCGCGCGCCCGCCGCGGGTTCGCTGGCCAGGGCTCCGTGGTGGGGCACCGCCGCGATCGTCGCCGCCGCCGTCGGCCTCGCGCTGCTGCTGCCCGTCGTCGGGGTCACCCTGCTCGGGTTCCTGCTGGTCGACGCACTGGTCACGACGTTCCGTCGCCGCGCCCGGTGACGGACGGGAGGCCCGTGGCGGTGTCGCCACGGGCCTCCCGTCCGTCAGGTGGTCCGGATCAGGCGGAGGCGGGCTCCGCGATCGCGTCGCGGAGCGCGGACGCGGCGGCGGCCACGTCGTCGGCGCTGTAGATCGCGCTGCCGGCGACCGCGATGCGGGCGCCCGAGGCCTGCACGGCCTCGATCGTGTCGGTGGTGATGCCGCCGGCGACCGAGAACGGGACGCCCGAGGCCTCGCCGTCGCGCAGCAGCGTCTCGAAGGTGAAGCCCTCCTCGGCCTGCTCGTCGAGGCCGGCGTGCATCTCGACGAACTCGGCACCGAGCGCGACGACCTCCTTCGCGCGGGCGGCCTTGTCGGGCACGCCGATCAGGTCGACGACGATGCCCTTGCCGTGCGCCTTCGCGGCCTTCACGGCACCGGCGATGGTGGAGTCACCCGCGACGCCGAGCACGGTGACGAGGTCGGCACCGGCCGTGAAGGCGATGTCGGCCTCGAGCTCGCCGGCGTCCATCGTCTTGAGGTCGGCGAAGACGACCTTGTCCGGGTGCGCCTCCTTGATCGCGGTGATCGCGGAGAGGCCGGCGCTCTTGATGAGCGGCGTGCCGAGCTCGATGACGTCGACGTACGGCGCGGCCTTGCCGGCGAGGTCGAGGGCGGCCTCGGTGGTCAGGGTGTCCATGGCGAACTGGAGCTGCATGGTGGTGTCCTTCCGGTGGTGGTTCGTGGGGGTCTCGGTGGCGCGCTCGGGTCGCATCGGCGGCGTCACGGTCGCTTCACTCGAGGTTCGCGTGCCGCGGCCACAGGTCGTCGGCGGAGTGCCCGCTGCGCTGCCAGAGCGCGTGGAACAGGGCGTCCCCGAGGAGCGCGACGCCCTGCTCGAACAGGCCGCCCGCGTACTGCGCCGAGGCCGTGCCGGAGCGGTCCGTCTTCGTGGCTGCGGGCAGGACGAGCGTGGTGTCGGCGACCTCGGACAGCGGGGAGTCGTCCGTCGTGCTGACGGCGAGCACCTGCGCCCCGACCTCGGTCGCGGTGCGTGCTGCCTGCACGATGCCGCCGGTGGTGCCCGAGCCGCTCGCGACGAGCAGCAGGTCGCCCCGCCGGATCGCGGGCGTCGTGACCTCGCCGACGACGTGCACGTCGAGCCCGAGGTGCATGAGGCGCATGGCGGTCATCCGGAGCGCGAGTCCGGACCGTCCGGCGCCGTGCACGAAGACACGCTCGGCGTCGGCGAGCAGGTCGAGGGCACGCGCGAACGGTGCCTGGTCGGCGCGGCGGACGGTCGCGATCAGCTCCTGGAGCTCGTCGCCGATCACTCCGAGGGCGTCGGCGGTCGTCGTGGTGGCCATGACTCCGATGCTCCTCGCGCGGGGTCGATCGCGCCGCTGCCCGGGCAGGCGGTCCACCCACCCGATCGGGTGGGACCGTCCGTCCGGGTGGGACGGGTACGTTCGGTCCTCGTGGAGACGGAACCGGACGCACCAGCCAGCCGGATCGCGGCGTCGGAGCACGCCCGGACGGTTGCGGAGCAGGCCGACCGTCACGCGTTGACCCTCGAGTCGGTGCTCGCCGCCCTGCGCGCGAACCGCCTGTCCGACGCCGCCGCCCGCGCCGAGGCCGTCGAGATCGCCTCGGCCGCACTCGTCGAGCTCCGGACCGTGACCGACCGGCAGCGGAGCACCCTGCTCGAGCCCGTCACCGGGGCGTTCTCACGGCTGCGGGCCGACCTCCGCCCGCTGGTCCGGTTCGGTGACCTCGACGTGCAGTTCGTCGAGCCGCCGGCGACCGGCAGGGCGCTGCCCGGAGACGTCGCGCACAGCGCACGAGCGATCGTCCGCACGGCCGTGCTCGCCCTGGTCGACGGCGGGGTCGCCCGACGCGTCCGGATCCAGTGGGACTGCGACGGGCGCAACCTGCTCATGCAGCTCCGGGACGACGGAGCCGGCACACTCGACACCCACGACGATGCCGTGCGCCCGATCGCCGAGCGGGTCGTCGCCCTCGACGGCACGATGCACGTCGACTCCACGCCGGGCTGGGGCTCGACCCTGGACATCTCGCTCCCCCTCGACCCGGCGCCGGGCGCGGCCGACCTGCCGGAGGACACCGACCTGACCGAACGGGAGCGCGACGTGCTGCGGCTCGTGGTGACCGGCGTCGGGAACCGGGAGATCGCCGAGGGGCTCGGGATCAGTCCGAACACGGTCAAGTACCACGTGGCGAACCTGCTCCGGAAGCACGGTGCCCGCACCCGCGCGGAGCTCGCCGCGCTCGGCGCCCGCCCCTGAGCGGCGGGCGTGGGGCGCCTCCGTGTCGGCGGGATCGTGGTTCGACAGCGGGATCGTGGTTCGACGTGCGCGCGCACAACCGGGAGCACGTCGCGCCACGTCGTTCCACGGCGCGACGTGCTCCCCGTTGTGCAGCGTGCAGCGCGAGGCGTGCAGCGTGCGGCGTGCGGCGTGCGGCGTGCGGCGTGCAGCGTGCGGCGTGCAGCGTGCAGCGCGAGGCGGCACGCTAGGCTGCCCCGATGACAACGGGGGCGACGGTCGGCACGGACGAACGGTCGGGGTGGACGCGACCGGGCTGGGTCGCGCTCTACTGGGCGACCGTGGGGCTCGGCGTCCTCGGCGGGGCCTGCTCGTGGCTGTGGCTGTTCCTGGCATCGGAAGAGGCCACCCGCGGCGCGACCCCCGACCGATCGGGAGCGAACCCCGGCATCCCCCTCGGACTCGTCGGACTCGTCGTCGGCCACGTGGTGGGGTTCCTCCTGCTGCTGATGGCCGCGCACCTCGCTCGCCACGGCGGGGCGTCGGCGGCGCGGTTCGCGGTCCTCGGGCTCGTGATCGGCTCCGGGGTCGGGCTCGCGTGCTCGCTCGCACTCACCGGCGGTGCGCTCGTCGTGCCGTGGCCGGACGCCCCGTACACCCCCTGACGATCGCGCACTGGCTCGACGTCGGGGTCGTGGTTCGACACGCCCGCGCACAACGGGGAGCACGTCGCGCCACGTCGTTCCACGGCGCGAGGTGCTTCCCGTTGTGCAGCGGGCGTCGGGCAGCGGGCAGCGGGCAGCGGGCAGCGGGCAGCGAGCAGCGAGCACCGGGCACCGGGCACCGGGCACCGCGCGCGTACGGCTCGGACGTCCGCGCGTCAGGCGTCCGGCGCGAGCACCTGGAACATGACGTGGTCCCGCCACTCCCCGGCGATCCGGATGTACTTCGGCGCGAACCCGTACCGCTCGAAGCCGTTCCGCTCGAGCGCCCGCTGCGAGCCGGTGTTCTCCGGGAGGGTCTCTGCCTGGACCCGGTGCAGCCCGAGCTCCCGGAACGCGTGGTCCACCGCGAGCCCGACCGCACGGGTCGCGTGCCCCTGCCGCGTTCGGTCGGCACGGATCCAGTACCCGAGCGCACACGACTGCAGGGCGCCACGGGTCACACCGCTCAGGGTGATCCGTCCGAGCAACTCGTCGTCATCTCCCACGATCACGAAGGGCACCGAGCCGTTCTGCGCGGCGGCGAGCAGGACACCGATGGTCGCGCGCTGCCCGGCCTCGGTGAAGTAGCTGTCCGGCCGCGTCGGCTCGAACGGTCGCAGGTGATCGGCGCTCGCGCGGACGATCGCGGCGAGCTCGGCTGCATCGGACAGCTCGATCAGTCGGAGGCGGGTCCCGGTGCTCATGTGCGGAGGGTGTGGGATTCGAACCCACGAGACATTGCTGCCCACCTGTTTTCAAGACAGGCTCCATCGGCCGCTCGGACAACCCTCCGTGACGCGACCACGTGGCGAGACGTGATCGCGTCCCGGGCAGTCTAGCGAACCTGCCGTCCGTCAGCGCGGCAGCGCGTCGAGTGCGGCGGCGAGCCCGTCGTCGGTGACCCCGCCGGTCAGCTCGTTGCCCGCGTCGACGACGTCGTCCGGGGCCTGCCCCATGACGACTCCGCGGCCCGAGGTCGACGCCCAGCGCAGCATGTCGATGTCGTTCCGCCCGTCACCCGCCGCCATGACGCGGGAGCGTGGGATGTCGAGCCACTCGCGGACGCGCTCCATCGCGGTGGCCTTCGTCACGCCCTCGGGAGCGATGTCGAGCCAGGACGTCCAGCCGACCGAGTACGACACCTTCTGCAGCCCCATGCGCTCGACGACCTGCAGGAAGTCCTCGGTGTCGTGTCCCGGCGAGATGACGACGACGCGGGTGGCCTCGGTCCCGAGCAACTGCTCGAACGGCACGTGCTCGCCGGCGACGGTCATCGTGTCGTCCGGGAAGTTGCCGGAGAGCAGGAAGTGGCCGGTCTCGTCCTCGACGCCGAACGCCGCGTTCGCGAGCGCACCGTGGATGACCTGCAGGACCTCGGTCGGGTCGAACCGCTCGACGTGGACCCGGCGGTAGGACCCGTCGTCCTGACGGGCGAGGGTCAGCGCACCGTTGGCGCACACGACGTACTTCGACCGGAGCCCCAGGCGTTCGAGCAGCGGGATCGTCATGCCCTCGCTGCGTCCGGTGGAGAGCATGACCTCGTGCCCGGCGGCCTCGGCGTCGCGGACGGCGTCGATCACCGTGTCCGTGATGACACCGTCCTCGCGCATCGTCGTGCCGTCCACGTCGAGCGCGACGAGCCAGCGCTTCGTCCGCGGAGACGTGGCAGCACCACCGGCAGCACCACCGGTGGCACCAGCGACAGCGCCGCCGGCAGCGACCGAGCCCGAGCCGGACGCACCGGCGCCGGAGCCGCCGCCCTGCGCCGACCCGTCGACGAACCGCTCGTGGGCGCTCATCGGGGCTCGATGACCTCGACGCCGCCCAGGTACGGCCGCAGCACCTCGGGCACGACCACCGACCCGTCGGCCTGCTGGTGGGTCTCGAGGATCGCGACGATCCAGCGGGTGGTCGCGAGCGTGCCGTTCAGCGTGG
The DNA here is from genome assembly GCF_023712445.1 of Curtobacterium sp. P97. Taxonomy (NCBI): domain Bacteria; kingdom Bacillati; phylum Actinomycetota; class Actinomycetes; order Micrococcales; family Microbacteriaceae; genus Curtobacterium; species Curtobacterium sp. P97. Next base: position 100,333 of record NZ_JAMAYF010000007.1, read on the forward strand.
CGACCGGCGCCGTCTTCCCGGTCGACGTCCGGTACCGGGTGTCGAGGCGACGGGCCTGGAACGTCGTGCAGTTCGAGGTCGACGTGAGCTCGCGGAAGGTGCCCTGCGTCGGGACCCACGCCTCGATGTCGTACTTGCGTGCGGCGCTCGTGCCGAGGTCACCGCCGGCGACGTCGATCACGCGGTAGTGCAGGCCGAGGTCCTGCATCATCGACTCCTGCATCGCGACCAGGCGCTGGTGCTCCGCCTCGGCCTGCTCCGGGAGCACGTACGAGAACATCTCGAGCTTGTTGAACTGGTGCACGCGGAGGATGCCGCGGTTGTCCTTGCCCGCCGACCCGGCCTCGCGCCGGTAGCAGGTCGACCAGCCGGCGTAGCGGATCGGGTCGCCCGACTCCGGGAACGACAGGATCTCGTCGGCGTGGAACCCGGCGAGGGCGACCTCGCTCGTGCCGGTCAGGTAGAGGTCGTCGGCCTCGAGCCGGTAGACCTCGGCCGCGTGCTCGCCGAGGAACCCGGTGCCCGCCATCGTCTCAGGACGCACGAGCGTCGGCGTGATGAGCGGCTCGAACCCGTGCTCCACGGCGCGGTCGAGCCCGAGGTGCATGAGAGCGATCTCGAGCCGGGCGCCCAGGCCGCGGAGGAAGTAGAAGCGCGATCCGGAGACCTTCACGCCGCGCGGGATGTCGATGATGCCGAGGTGCTCGCCGAGGTCGGCGTGGTCCTTCGGCTCGAAGGCGAACTCGGGCTTCGTGCCGACGGTGCGCAGCGTGACGAAGTCGTCCTCGCCGCCCTTCGGCACGTCCGGCAGCACGACGTTCGGGATCGTACGGACCACCCGGTCGAAGGTCTCCTCGGCTGCGGTGACCTCGGCCTGGGCCTCCTTCACGCGTGCGGCGAGCGCCTGCGCCTGCTGCACGAGCGCGGGCTTCTCGTCCTTCGGGGCCTTCGCGACGGTCTTGCCGAACGCGTTCTGCTCGGCGCGCAGCGCCTCGAACGACGTGATCGCAGCGCGGCGGGCGGTGTCGGCGGACACCGCGTCGTCGACGACGGAGACGGAGGCGCCGCGCGCCTCCTGCGAGGCCTTGATGAGGTCAGGGTTGTCGCGCAGGAGCTGCAGATCGATCACCGGATCATCCTAGAGGGAGCGTGTGACCGCCGGACGGGAGGCCCGTGGCGGCCCCGCCACGGGCCTCCCGTCCGTCAGTCGGTCACGGCACCCGACGGGACGTCACGCAGGGCGGCGACCATCCCGCGCAGCAGGCGGAAGGCCGCTGCGCGGCCCGCCTCGTCGAGGTCCCGGGTCATCCGGAGCTCGACCTGCCGGACCGCCGCACTCGCCGCCTCGCGCTGTCGCCGTCCGGCTGCGGTGAGCGTGGTGGGGAGCACCTTGCCCGTGGTCGGGGTGGCCGGCCGGGTGACGATGCCGTCGCGCTCGAGCTGCTGCAGGAGCGTGTTCATCGACTGCCGGGTGACGAAGGTGCCGCGCGCGAGGTCGGAGTTCGACATGCCGGGGCGCTGGGCGAGCAGTTCGAGGCACGAGTAGTGCGTGACCGTCATGCCGAGGGGACGGAGGGCGTCCTCCATGGCGGCGCGCAGGGCACTGGCGGCCTCCTTCAGGATGTAGCCGACCGAGCTGTCGAGGTCGATCCGCGCTTGACGCATGTCAGGAGTCTGACACATACTGCTTGTGTCAGGCATCTGACACAGACGAAGGAGCACACCATGCCCGCCACCGGGATCGACTTCACCTCGCTGCAGGTCCGCGACCTCGACGCCTCGCAGGCGTTCTACGAGCGGTACCTCGGACTCGTCCGCTCTCCCGCCGGCCCGCCGCACGCCGTGGTCTTCCAGACCGAGCCGATCGCGTTCGCGCTCCGCGACCTCGTACCCGGGACGGACCTGTCCGCCGGGCAGCCCGCGCTCGGCGTCGCACTGTGGTTCCACGCGACCGACGTCCAGGCGATCCACGACGCGCTCGTCGCCGACGGGCACACGATCGTGACCCCGCCGTTCGACGGCCCGTTCGGTCGGACGTTCACCTTCGCGGACCCGGACGGCTACCCGGTCACGCTGCACGACCGGCGCTGAGCCGGACGGGCGGGCCACCGACTCGGGCGGTCGCCGATCATCGATGCGCGCGGTCGTGCGCCGGTACGGCCGGTCGGGTTGCCGACCCGGGCGGTCGCGCGCCGACCCGGCCGGTCGCTCGCAGGCGTCCGTCGGTAACGTCGGCAGCATGTCGACACCATCGGAGACCGCGCCCGCGGGCCAGGACGCCCTCCCCACCAAGCAGAAGACGGCCGCGGTCGTCTACAACCCGGTGAAGGTGGACCTCGAGACCCTGCAGCGCACCGTCGCGGAGCACGAGCAGGATGCCGGCTGGGCCGAGACCCTCTGGTTCGAGACCTCGGAGGAGGACCCGGGCGGCGGCATGGCGAAGGCCGCGCTCGACGCCGGAGCCGACGTCGTCGCAGCGGCTGGCGGTGACGGCACCGTCCGTGCCGTGGCCGAGATCGTGCACGGGTCCGACGCCGTGCTCGCCCTGCTGCCGAGCGGCACCGGCAACCTGCTCGCCCGGAACATCCCGGCGCCGATCGACGACCTCGGTGCGAGCGTCCGGACGATCTTCCGCGGCGAGGACCGCCCGATCGACTTCGGTGAGCTCGAGGTCGAGCGCGAGGGCGGTGAGCGCGAGCAGTTCGGCTTCGTCGTCATGGCCGGGCTCGGGCTCGACGCCCGGATGCTCGCCAACACGAACGACGACCTGAAGAAGAAGGTCGGCTGGCTCGCCTACGTCGACTCGCTCTTCCGGTCGCTCCGCGACGCCGACGCCTTCGAGTTCCGGTACCGGCTCGACGGCGAGGGCAACCAGTCCGTGCGCGCGCACTCGCTCATCGTCGGGAACTGCGGGATGCTGCAGGCCGGCGCGACGCTCCTGCCGGACGCCGAGATCGACGACGGTGTGTTCGACATCGTCGTGATGCGGCCCCGCGGGTTCTTCGGGTGGGTCCGGATCGGCGCCCGGGTGTTCTGGGAGAACGCGATCCTGCGCTCGTTCCGCCGCTCGAAGATCGGGCAGACCCAGGTCGGCAAGCGCATCGCCACCGCGGCCCGCGACGAACGACCGCTGCGCTACATCCGCGGTCAGGAGTTCGTGGCGCGGCTCGAGCGTCCGGACGAGTTCGAGATCGACGGTGACCCGGTCGGCGAGGTCGTGGCGTTCAAGGCGCGCATCGACACCGGTGGGCTGCGGGTGCGGGTCGCCGGACCGCAGGACCAGACCCGCAACACGCGCCGGGTCGAGAACGCCCACAGCTGACGCGGGCCCCCTTCCGGCGGGCGTGCGCCTGCTGGGACGGAGAGCGGCCCGCACAACCGGAGGCACGTCGAACCACCGAAGAGCGTGGTGCGACGTGCCTCCGGTTGTTCGGCGGCGCGTCGCGCCACTGCCGGACCAGCCGCTCAGCCGGGCTCGGCCGGGCTCGGGCTCGGGCTCGGGCTCGGGCTCAGCCGGCCTCGGGCTCAGCCTCGGGCTCGCCGGAGACGATCGCGCGGAGCCAGTCCCGTGCCTCGACGAACGCCTCGTCCGAGTAGCGCGCGGAGACCTCCGGGCGGAAGCCGTCGGCGCGCGGGTACGACCCGAGGAACGTCACGCGGGGACTGAACCGCCGCAGACCGAGCAGGGCGTCGGCCACCCGCTCGTCGTGCACGTGTCCGTCGAGGTCGATCACGAACCGGTAGCGCCCGAGCTCGTCGCCGATCGGCCGCGAGGACAGCAGCCCCATGTTGATGCCCCGCGTCGCGAACTGCTCGAGCATGTCGACCAGGGCGCCGGGGTGCTCGCTCGGCAGCTCGACGATGACGCTCGTCTTGTCCGCTCCCGTGCGCTCCGGGATCGCGAGCGTGCGTGACACGAGCACGAAGCGGGTGACCGCCGAGGCGTTGTCGCCGATGGACGACGCGAGCACCGCCAGGTCGTGGTGGTCGGTGATCCCCGGCGGGGCCACGGCGGCGTCGGCGACGGGGTGCTCGTCGAGCAGCGCGGTCGCGGCGGCGACGTTCGACGACGCCGGGATGTGCCCGTGGCCGCGCAGGTTGGTCTCGAGCCAGCGGTGCGTCTGCGCGTACGCCACCGGGTGCGCGTTCACGGTCCGCACGTCCGACAGGGCGGTGCCGTGCCGGGCCACGAGCACGAAGTCGACGGGCACGAGGTACTCGCCCACGATCCGCACGCCGGGGATCCGCGCCAGGGCGTCCTGCGTGGCGCTGACGCCGCCGTCGACGCTGTTCTCGATCGCGATCACCGCTCCGACCGACCGTCCCGTCACGACGTCGTCGAGCGCCTCGCCGACGTTGTTCACGCTGCGCCAGGGCTTGCCGGCGGCGGCCTCGACGAGCTTGAGCGCCGCCTCGGTGAACGTGCCGGCGGGTCCGAGGTAGGAGTACGTGTCGGACGGCGTGGCACGGTCGGTCATGCGCCAGATCCTACTGGTGTACCAGTCACCCGCGACGCGAGCAGACCGACCAGACCGACCGAACCGACCAGGCCGACCGAAGCGCCCAGGCCGACCAGGGCGCCGGCCCGGACGTCAGGACCGGACGAGCATCGTGTCCGAGTCCCCGTTCCGCCCGACCGTCCGGAACCCGGCCCGCTCGTACGTGATCCGCGCCCCGGTGTTGCCGTCCTCGACGCTCAGGCTGACACCCGGCCAGCCCGCGGCCCGGCCGGCGTCGAGCAACCGCGCGAGCAGCGCCGTGCCGATCCCCCGACCCCGTCCGCGCGCCTCGACGGCCATCGTGAGTTCCGGGACGTCCTCGGCCACGAACCCGTACCCGGGGTCGTCCGCCGGCAGGAACCGCGCCCACGCCACCCCGACCGGTCCCTCGCCGTCCACCGCCACGACGCCGTGGTCGCGGGCGAGGTCGAAACCGACGAAGTAGTGCGCGAACTCGGGGCGGTCGAGGTCGGCGTCCACGAAGGACGGGGCCTTCCAGTTCATCGCCGCGAGCGTCGCGTGCCGGAGCAGCCCGGTGTCGTCGGCAGTCGCGTCCCGGAAGAGCACGCCCGCCGGTGCCGCAGGCGACGCACCCGTCAGACGCTCCTCGCACAGCACCTCGCCGTCGGACCGCGGGTAGGTCAGCGCCGCGAACCGCCCCTCGGGGTCGAGCCGCCCGAGCAGCGCCCGCGTGATGCCGTCGAGCTGCCGGACCTGCTCGTCGCTCAGCGCGTCGATGACGAAGCGTCGGGCGGTCCGGACGTGGTCGGGCGCCGCCGCGACGATGGCCGCGAACCCGTCGTCGGTCAGTCGGACGTCGGTGGCTCGGCGGTCGTCGACCGAGGGGCACCGGGTGACGAGCCCGCGCTTCTCGAGCCGCGACACCACGTGCGACAGGCGCGGCAGGGACGCGTTCGTCGCCGCGGCGAGCGCCGACATCCGGAGCGTGCGCGACTCGGTCTCCGACAGCATCGCGACGACCATGTAGTCGAAGTGGGTCAGATCGGCGTCCCGCTGGAGCTGCTGGTCGAGCGCGGCCGGGAGGAGTTCCATGACGGCGACGAGCTTCATCCACGCGCGGAGCTGGTCGCGCGTGAGCCAGGGCGTCTCGTCCGTCATGCACTCATGCTAGCCATTGGTTGTCGATGCAACCAGTGGTCGTGGGGATCGTCTTGCGCGGACGACGCCCACCACGAGTGCGACCACGACGACCGCGAGCAGCAGCCCCTCGACGACGAGCAACCGCGTGGTGTAATCGAACGGCAGCACGGTCGGGTTCTTCTGTCCGTGCTGCTTCGCGGCGATCTCCGGGAGCACCACCAGGGCGAGCACGCTCCCGAGCACCACCGCGGTCTGCACGACGACGAGCACCCCGGCACCGAGCGTCCTGCCGGTCCGACGGAGCAGGAGTCCTGCTCCGACCACGAACGGCGACAGCACGACGTCGTGCAGCACGACCGCGCCGAGCAGCCACGTCGCCAGGCCCCAGATGCGGTTCGGTCGGACGGTCGTGACGAGCACGTACGCACCGAACGCCATCACGAGCACGCCCACGACGACGAGCACGATCCTCGCGGCCCTCATCGGATCACCTCGATCTTCCCGATCCACTTCGTCTGCAGCACGCCGGGTCGTCCCGGCGCGATGACCCGGGCGGGGAACCCGTGGTCCAGGTCGAGCGTCTTCCCGTTCACCTCGAGCGCGAGGAGCGTCGTCGGGTCGGACGCGTACTCCGGGCCCATCTCGGTGACCCGGTACCCGCCGCTCTTCTCGAGGCTCGTGATCCGCAGCGCCGACGCCGGGTCGGCCTGCACGGAGGCGAGCAGGTCCCGCATCCGGACACCCCGCCACGACGCCACCTGGCTCCACCCCTCGACGCACGAGATCGGCAGGTCCGCGGTGGCGGTGCCGAGCGCGACGAGCTCGGCACGCGAGAACGTCCGTGTGACGTCCGGACCGACCACGGTCAGCGTCCAGTCCGCCGCGGTCGCGGTCGCCAGGACCCCGGCGGCGCGAGCGGTGCGGTTGACCGGCAGGTCGTCCGGGCCGATGTACCGCTGACGGGCACCGAACACGTTGAGCGGTTCGAGCAGCCGGTTCGACTGTCCCGCGGTGAGCGCGACGACGCCGACGGTCGCCGCCGTCACTCCCGCCACGAACCCGCGGCGTGCGATCCGCTGACGGGGTCCGGGGAGCGCGTCGTCGTGCTCCGGCCGGGAGGCGCGACCCGCCTCCGCCCCGCCGGCGCCGTCCCCGAGACTCGGCTCCGCGGACAGGTTCGCGGTCCCGAGACCGCGAACCTGTCCGCCAGGGCGAGTCTCGGCAGCGCCCGCCGGCGCAGCCGGCGCAGCCGGCGCAGCCGGCGCAGCCGGCGCAGCCGGCGCAGCCGCGCCGTCCACCCACCGCAGCAGGCGGCCGGTCAGGCCACGGGGGTACGCGCCGGCCGTCTGCTCGGCCGCGGGGCGTCCACCCACGGCGGGGCGGGCCCCCCGGCCGTCCGGCAGCAGCTCGCTGCCCACCGTCGGGTCCGCGACGAACCGACCCTCGGCGTCGTAGGCGTCCCGCGCCCGCCAGTAGCGCACGATCACGGGCAGCTTCGACGCTATGTGCACGACGAGCGAACCGATGATCAGGTACGACATGGCGTAGTGGACCTGGCGGAACGGGAACGGCCACGGGTACCACTGGTACGTGTTCAGCAGGCCGGTGCCGACCTGCACGATCGACGCCGACACGAGCACCGCGATCGACAGCCGCTCGAGCAGGTGCAGGACCCCGCGCACCGGCGGGACCTGGGCCAGCGCGGGCATGACGACGTTCAGCTTGGCGAGCAGCAGCGGGATGATCGCGATGCCCGCGGTGATGTGCAGGCCCTGCGTGAACTGGTAGAGCTGCGTCGGCCGGGTCGGGAAGCGCATCCACGGCAGGGGGTCCTGCAGCAGGTGGCTGTAGACGCCGGTCCCGAAGCAGACGACGAACGCGATGCCGAGCAGGCGACCCCAGACGACGGCCGAGCGGGCGTTGCGGTTCGGGGACGCCATGGTCGCGCGTGCATCCAGCAGGACCCGGCGCACGATCGGTAGCCTCGGGGAACCATGAGCAGACGACCGCGCGCCGCCTCCGTCCCGACGACCGCGGTCGTGTCGACCGTCCTGTCCGTCGTCGGCGTGCTGGCGCTGGCGGGTGTCATCGCCTTCGGCATCACGCATCTGGGGTTCCTCCGTGCCGGTCATCGTGCACCATTCGTTGCCTGGACGCTCATCGCTTGGGCGGTCTTCGCGGGAGCAGTGGTCGCCGTGCGGTTCGTGCCCCGCGAGTGGACGACCCGGATCGTCCTCGGTGGGGCGGTCGTGGTCGGCATCGCGGCGCTCGTCGGCCCGCCGAACACCAGTACCGACTCTGCCCGGTACGCCTGGGACGGCATCGTGCAACACGCCGGCATTTCACCGTACGCCCACACGCCGCAGTCGAACGCGCTGGCCGACCTGCGCCCGGACTGGCTGTTCCCGGACAAGATCGACGGCACCTGCAAGCCGCTCGAGCCGCGGATGCGCGGGCTCGGCGACGGGGCCGACGGGCACTGCGTCGCCATCAACCGGCCGGACGTGACCACGATCTACCCGCCGATGGCGCAGCTGTGGTTCGCCGGTGTGCGCGCCTTCGTGCCCGCGACCGCGCAGTACATGCCGTTCCAGGTCGCGGGACTCCTCGTCTCCCTCGGCGTCACGATCGGTCTGGTCGCGGTGCTCCGTCGCGTCGGCCGCCCGACCTGGTGGGCCGCGCTGTGGGCCTGGTCGCCGCTCGTCGCGTCCGAGGCGGTCACGAACTCGCACGTCGACGTCGTCGGTGCCGCCCTCGCCACGGCGGGCGTCGTGCTCGTCGCCTTCGGTCGGCCGATCTGGGGCGGGATCGCCCTCGGTGCGGCGACGGCCACCAAGCTCATCCCGGCGATCGTCTACCCGCCCCTGCTCGGCCGGTGGCGGTACTGGTGGGCGGTCCCCGTCGGCATCGCCACGTTCGCGCTGCTCTACGTGCCCTACGTGCTCACGACCGGCGTGAAGGTCCTCGGGTACCTGCCCGGCTACCTGTCCGAGGAGGGCTACGAGGACGGCTCCCGGTTCGCCCTGGTCTCGTCCGTGATCGAGGGCGATGCGGCGACGATCGTCGTCGGGCTCGTGGTGCTCCTGGCCGCCGTGGTGTCCTGGCGCCTCGCGGACCCCGCACGGCCGTGGTCCGCCGAGGTGTTCATGATCGGTGTGACCTTCCTCGCCGTGACCCCGCGGTACCCCTGGTACGCGCTGCTCCTCATCCCCTTCGTGGTCCTCTCGGGTCGGTGGGAGTGGATGGCCCTGAACCTCGCCATCGCCCTGCGCGGGGTCTGGCCCTCGGCGCCCGCGTTCCGGTGGTGGCTCCTCGCCGCGGTGCTCGTGATCGTGGTCGTCACGCTCGTCCGCACCCGGCGCGAGGACTGGGTGCGCTGGGGACGACGACTCGACCCCCGTGGGTGGCGGTCCGTGGACCCCCGCACCCGCGACCGCATCGACGCGGGGTAGCATCACGGGGATGACGGCGCGGATCCTGCCCTCGACCGGCCTGCTGCGCCGGGTGCGCAGCGAGTCGCCGGCCATCCCTCCTCGACCCGTCGACGACCCCGGGCTCGTCGACCGGTTCGCCCGGCGCGCCGTCGACCTGCGGGTCTCGCTCACCGAGCGCTGCAACCTCCGATGCACGTACTGCATGCCGGCGGAGGGGCTGCCCGTGATCCCGTCCGACGCGCTCATGTCGGCGGCGGAGATCGACCGTCTGGTCGGCCTCGCCGCCGGCACCCTCGGCGTGCGCAAGGTCCGCTTCACCGGTGGTGAGCCGCTCCTGCGCGCCGACCTCGTCGACATCGTCCGTCGGTGCTCGGCCCACGACGTCGAACTGTCGATCACCACGAACGCGATCGGCCTGGCGAACCGCGCACAGGCCCTGGCGGACGCCGGACTGCGCCGCGTCAACGTCTCGCTCGACACCGTCGACCCGGACGTCTTCGCCGAGGTCACCCGGCGCCCGTTCCTCGACCGCGTGCTCGAGGGCATCGCCGCCGCGGCGGACGCGGGTCTCGGGGTCAAGGTCAACGCGGTGCTGCTCCGCGGGGTGAACGACCACCTCGCCGTCGACCTGCTCGCCTGGTGCCTCGAGCGCGGGCACGAGCTGCGCTTCATCGAGCAGATGCCGCTCGACCCGGGGCACGCCTGGGACGGCGCCACCATGGTCACGGCGGAGGAGACCCGCGCCCTGCTCGGCGAGCACTACCGGCTCGAGCCCGACGAGGCGCCGCGTGACGGCGCCCCCGCCGAGCGGTACCGCGTGTCGACGCTCGACGGCGAAGCGCTCGGCACCGTCGGTGTGATCGCGAGCATCACCGAGTCGTTCTGCGCCGACTGCACCCGCACACGCCTGACCGCCGAGGGACACGTGCGCTCCTGCCTGTTCTCGGACGACGAGGTCGACCTGCTCGGCCCCCTGCGCGCCGGCGCCGACGACGACGTCCTGCTCGACACCTGGCGACGCGCGATGTGGGCGAAGCCGCGGGACCACGGCGACGACGCGGACGGGATCGTGCACCCGTCCCGCGGCATGAGTGCGATCGGAGGCTGACCGGTGACGACGATGCGGTTCTTCGCCGCGGCCCGCGCGGCCGTCGGCCAGGACGAGACCACGGTGCCCGCGACGACGCTCGATGCGGCACTGCGAGGTGTCACGGCGGCAGATCCGGACCGGTGGACGGCGTTGCAGGAGCGGTGCTCGTACCTCGTCGACGGGGTCACGACGCGCGACCGCTCGACGTCGCTCGACGGCGTCGCGACCGTCGACGTGATGCCCCCGTTCGCCGGCGGCTAGGCCACCGTCACGCGGGCGCGGCGACGCTGACCTCGTCCGGGTCGACAGCGACCCGCACGGCCACGCCCGGCTCCAGACCGAGGGCCGCGGCCGACGCGACGGTCACGTCGGCCACCAGGTCACCCGCGTGCACCCGCACCAGCCCGTCACGCGGTTCCACCGCGGTCACCGTCCGTGCCAGCCCCGGCCCGTCACGGCGCACGCGCGCCGCGGTCGGGTGCAGGGCCGCGACCGCGGGTCGGCCGGGAGGCACGGTGTGCGTCGCGGACGCCAGCTCACCGCCGCCGTCGAGCGCGATCCCGGTCGGTGTGGCCGTCCCGGGGACGAGCACCAGTCCGGAGAAGGACGCCGAGAACGGCGTGCGCGGTTGCCGGAGGACGGCCTCGGTGCGCCCCTCCTCGACGACGCGGCCGTCCTGCAGCACGACGACGCGGTCGGCGAGCGTGACGGCCTCGAGCGGGTCGTGCGTGACGAGGAGGGTCGGGCGTCCGCGCAGGGCGGCGCGCAGGGCCGCGCGGACCTCGGTGCGGGCGTCGACGTCGAGCGCCGTGGTCGGCTCGTCGAGCAGCAGCAGCGCGGGCTCCGTCGCGAGGGCACGGGCGACCGCGACACGCTGCGCCTGCCCGCCGGACAGCGTGGTCGGTGACCGGTCGGCGAGACCCGACGCACCGACGGCGGCGAGGGCCGTGGCGGCGCGGTGCCGTGCCTCCAGGCGGCCTGCCCCGGTGGCACGCGGACCGAAGGCGACGTTGCCGACGACCGTGCGGTGGGCGAAGAGGTCCGGGCGCTGTGCGACCAGGCCGACCCGGCGGCGGTGCGTCGGCACGGACGTCAGGTCGCGGCCTGCGAGCACGACGCTGCCGTCGCGCGTGCGGAGGAGGCCGGCGAGGGCCTCGACGACGGTCGACTTGCCGGCGCCGTTCGGCCCGATCAGCGCGACGCACTCGTCGGGGCCGATCGTCAGGCGCACGTCGACGTCCCGCTCGGGCACGAGCACGTGCGCGACGAGCCCCGCTCCACCGCCCGTCACGTCGTCACCGGGCGGGTGCGCACCGTCGTCGTCCCGATCACGACGAGGGCGACCACGACGAGGACGAGCGCGAGCGCGACGGCGGTGTCCGGGTCGATCTCGCGCTGCAGGTAGACCTCGAGCGGGAGCGTCCGGGTGACCCCCTGCAGGCTGCCGGCGAAGGTGAGGGTGGCGCCGAACTCGCCGAGCGCCCGCGCCCCGCAGAGCACCAGGCCGGAGGTGATGCCCGGGAGCACGCGCGGCGTCGTGACGGTGAGGAACGTCCGGGTCGGTCCGGCGCCGAGCGTGGCGGCGACCCGTTCGGCGCGACCGCCGCCGGTGCGGAGCGAGCCCTCGATCGACGACACCAGGAACGGCATCGACACGAAGACCTGCGCCGTCACGACCGCCGTCGTGGTGAAGGCGATCCGGAGCCCGTGCTCGTCGAGGAACGCGCCGAGCACGCCGAGCCGCCCGAAGGCAGCGAGCAGGGCGAGACCGCCGACCACGGGCGGGAGCACGAGCGGCAGGAGGACGAGCGCACGGAGGACCCCGACCCAGCGGGAGGTCGAGCGGGCGAACAGCACCGCCAGCGGGTAGCCGAGGACGAACGCGACCCCGGTGGCGGCGGCCGCGGTGCCGAGGCTCAGCCCGAGCGCGGTGGTCGACGCGGGTGCCGTGACCAGGGCGACGAACGACGACCAGTCGACGCGACCGACCATCGCGGCCACGGGCACGACGACGAACAGTCCGCCGAGGACCGCGGGGACCGGGAGCCACCACGGCACGGGGGTCCGCTGGTGGCGCTGGGGCGGCCTGCTCGTCATCGTCCTGGTCGTCCGGTGCATCGCGGTCGTCGTCAGGGTGCGCCGAAGCCGGCGTCCGTGAGCACCTCGCGTCCGGCGTCGGAGCGGACGAACGCGGCGAACGACGCGGCGGTCTCCGGGTTCGCGGACTCCTTGAGGACACCGATCGGGTACGTGTTCACGGCCTCCGACGACTCCGCGAACTTGACGCCCTCGACCTTCCCCCCGGAGCCCTCGACGTCGGTGACGTAGACGAGCCCGGCGTCGGCCTGCCCGGACTCGACCTTGCCGAGGACGTCGGTGACCGACTGCTCCTCGCTCACCGGTCGGAGCTCGACGCCCGCGGCCCGCTCGACCTCCGCCGTCGCCGCACCGCACGGCACGGGGGCGGCGCAGGTGACGACCTGCAGGTCGGACGCGGTGAGGTCGCGGAGGTCCGCGACGCGCTCGGGGTTGCCGGGAGCGACGGCGATCTCGAGGGTGTTCGTCGCGAAGTCGCGGGGCCACCCCGTCGCCAGGTCGGTCGTCGCGAGCTTCGCCATGGTCGCCTCGTCGGCGGAGGCGAACACGTCGGCGGGGGCGCCGTTGCGGATCTGCGAGACGAGGTCGCTCGAACCGGCGAACGAGAACGTGACCGTGGTCCCCGGGTGCCGCCGCTCGTACTGCTCCCCGAGCTCCGTGAAGGTGCGCTGGAGCGAGGCGGCCGCGAAGACCGTGATCGACCCGGTCGGGCCCGTGCTGCCCGTGGCGGTGCCGCTCGCCGAGGTGCCCGTCGCCCTGCTCCCCGTCGCGCCGCCGGAGGCGGGCCGGGCCGTGCACGCGGCGAGGCTCGTCCCGACGACGACCACGAGCGCGATCGCAACAGAGGTTCGCAGGAGCGTCTTCACGGGGCGATCCTAGCCGCACCTGCGGTCAGGAGGTGATCGGGTGGCCCTCCTGACCCCATGCGGTGATCCCGCCGTCGAGGACCGTGACGGACGACGCCCCCGCCGGCCGGTCCGCGATGGCCTGCCGTGCCCAGGCGGTGGCGCGCTTCCCGGACGCGCACACGACGACCAGTTCGCCGACCGCCCCGGAGCCGCCGAGGTCGTCCGGGGTCCGCGAGCCCGGGATCACCCCGGTCGCGCGCTCCGCCTCGGTCCGGACGTCGACGAGGACGATCCGGTCGCCGGCGACGTCGGCCGCACCGTCGTCACCGAGTCGTCGTGCCAGCTCGGCGGGGGCGATCCGCGGCGGCTCCGCGACCGCCGACGCCGCGGGACGGACCGATCCCGGGCCGCGACGCAGGACGCTCTCGGTCCAGCGCCACCGACTGGCGTCCACCGTGAGCACCCGGCCGAGCAGCGGCTCGCCGAGCCCGGCGACCAGGGCGGTGACCTGCGCCGCCATCACCGCGCCCACCGCGCCGCACAGGGCGGGCAGCACGCCGTCCGCGGCGCAGGAGCCCTCGTCCGGCAGCGCCTCGGGGTGGAGGTCGTGGAAGTCGACCGGGTCGGCGGCGGCGTCGTGGAAGACCGAGACCTGTCCGTCGTAGCCGAGCGCGGTGCCCCAGACGAAGGGCACGCCCGCCGCGGCGCACGCGTCGGAGACGGCACGGGTGACCTCGACGCTGTCCGCCGCGTCGACCACCACGTCGTGGTCGGCGACGTGCTCGGGGCGGAAGCGCTCGGTCAGGGCGACGACCTCGACGACGGCGTCGACGCCGCGCACCCGGTCGGCTGCGCACGCCGCCTTCGAGCGCCCCACGTCGGCGGCAGCGAACAGCGTCTGTCGCGCCAGGTTCGACGTGTCCACCGTGTCGTGGTCGACGATCGTGATCCGGCCGAGCCCGGAGCCGGCCAGGTACGTCAGGACGGGTGCGCCGAGCCCGCCCGCTCCGACGACGAGGACCCGGGCGCCGGCGAGCGCGTCGAGCGCCGCCTGCCCGGCACCGTCGAGCGCGGCCGTGCGCGAGGTGCTCCGCCGCCGGGCGGCGAGCGCTGCGGGGTCGGGCGTGGCCGGGTCGGGCGTGGCTGGGTCGGACACGGCGGGGTCGGGCGTGGCGGGGTCGGGCGTGGTCACCGTGCGCGCTCCGGCTGCTCCGGCACCTCGACGGTGACCATCGTGGCCTTGACGGACGCGACCGCGACGGAACCGACCTCGAGCCCGAGGTCGCGGACGGCCTCGGCGGTCATCAGGGACACCACGCGGTTCGGGCCGGCCTGCAGCTCCACCTGGGCGACCACCCCCTCGACGACCAGGTCGGTGACGATGCCGACGAAGCGGTTCCGCGCCGAGCTGCGGACACCGGACGGGTCGTCGAGCCCGGCGTCACGACCGCGGACGTACGCGGCGAGGTCCCGCCCCTCGACCACCGTGCGGCCGGACGGGTCCTCGGAACGGGGCAGCGTGCCGGCGTCGACCAGGCGCCGGACGGTGTCGTCGCTGACGCCCAGGTACCGCGCGGCGTCTCGGATGCGGAGTGTCGTCATGGTGTCCGTGACCCTACGGCATGGCGAACTCTCACGGAGGGGACAGCGGTACGGGGCACGCGCCCAGCCGTGCGCGCTACCGTCGCGGGCGTGACTGCACCACAGACCGGCACCATCCACGTCCCCGCCTCCGCCGGGGTCGCGCCGGTCCGTACCCGCCTGCGGTCCGCGTCCACGGCCCTGCGTGTCGCAGCAGTCCGGACCCCCGAACTCACCGTGGGTGCGCTCGGCGTCGTCACGGGCGCGCTCTTCGCCTGGGTCCCCTCGCTCTGGTACGACGAGGCCGCGACGGTCACCAGCGCCACGCGCAGCTGGCCGCAGCTCTGGGCCGAACTCCACAACGTGGACGCCGTGCACGGCCTGTACTACGCACTCATCCACGCCTGGTTCTGGCTCGTGGGGTACACGCCGTTCACCCTCCGCTTCCCGAGCGCACTCGCCATCGGCGTCACCGCCGGGCTCGTCGTCGCACTCGGACGCCGCCTGGGTGGTCGTCGGCTCGGCATCGTCGCCGGTCTCGTGTTCCTCGCGATCCCCCGCGTGCAGTGGGCCGGGTCCGAGGGCCGCCCCTACGCGACCGTCACGACCCTGGCCGTCGCACTGACGCTCGTCGGCATCACGGCCGTCCGACGCACCCGGTCCGGGGCGACGCGGGCGTCGAGCATCCGCTGGTGGGTCGCCTACGGGCTGCTCGCGCTCCTGGCCGTCTGCTTCAACGTGTACCTCGCGCTCGCCGTGGTCGCACACGCGGCGGCCCTGGCCTGGACGTGGCTGGCCGAGCGCCGGTCGCGTACGTGGACCCGGCGGTCGGACGCCGGTGACCCGCTCGTGGGCCGTGTCGTCCTCGTCCGCTGGGTCGTCGCCGCCGCAGCTGCCGCGCTCCTCGCGTCGCCGCTCGTGCTCGAGGTCACGGAGCAGTCCAAGCAGGTCGCGTGGATCTCGGGCATCACGCAGCGCACCCCGCGCCAGGTGTTCGCCACCTCGTGGTTCGGCGGGATCGACTCGTACGCCGCGGTCGCGTGGACGCTCCTCGTCATCGGTGTCGTCGTGTCCCTGGTCGCCGCACACCGCCGCGTCCCCACCGTCCGCGCGCTCCTCCGGGCACAGGCGGTCCGGATCGCCCTGCCGCTGGCACTGCTGCCGACCGGGGCACTGCTCGCCGCGACGGCACTCGGCAAGCACCTCTACTCCCCCAAGTACGCATCGCTGAGCATGCCGTTCGTCGCGCTCCTCATCGCGCTCGCGATCACCGCCCTGCGGCGGAAGGCCCTGATCGCCGCGCTGCTCGCGGTCTTCCTCGTCATCAGCGTCCCGAGCGCGATCGACGTCAAGACGCCCCGGTCGAAGCAGGAGTCGACCTGGGCGAACGCCGCGTCGATCATCGCCGCCGAGCGTGGGGCGAACACCGGCGCCAACGAGGGCGTCGTCTTCGGCAGCGTCTACGGGCACCCGACGTCCACCGCGGAGATCATCCGCGTCTCCTACCCCTGGGCGTTCACCGGGATGACCGACCTGGGCATCCGGAAGAACGGCGCCGAGACGGGCGTGCTCTGGAACGAGAACGGCGACCTGGCGTCGACGATCCCGGCACGCCTCGGTGACATCGACACCGTGTGGTTCGTCGGCGGCACCCCGAAGGCCCGCAACATCCAGCCGGAGACGACCGAGGTGCTCGCCGAGCACGGCTTCCACGTCGAGCAGAAGTGGCGGACCGGTCGGGTCGTCATCACGGAGTTCGTCCGCGACTGAGCCCCGACGGCACCGTAGGTCCGGTGGTCAGTCGGCACCGCGGGTCCGGTGGTCAGTGCACGACGCGGGCACCGTGCACCGGGCCGGTCGCCCGGAGCGCGACGAGCCCGGAGGCGCTGAGCTCGACCTGCACCTCGAGCGCAGCATCGCGGTCGGCGACCAGGAACGCGACCGTCGGGCCGCTCCCCGAGACGATGCCCGCGAGCGCGCCGGCCTTCTCCCCCGCCTCGATCGTCGCCGCGAGCCCCGGCTGCAGCCGCATCGCGGGTGCCTGCAGGTCGTTGTGCAGGCAGTCCGCGAGCAGGTCCGCGTCGCCGGCACGGAGCGCCTGGAGCACGTTCGCCTCGACGACGGGGGTCGTGGGAGCCGGGCGGATGTCGGCCCGGTAGCGCTCCCGGTGCTCGTCGAGCGCCCGGTAGACAGCAGGGGTGGAGAGACCGTCCTCGCTGAGCGCGAGGACCCAGTGGAACTCCCCCTTGGCGAGCGCCGGGCTCAGCTCGTCGCCGCGACCCGTCCCCACGGCGGTGCCGCCGGCGAAGGCGAACGGGACGTCCGCGCCGAGTCGGGCCGCGAGCCGCAGCAGCTCGTCCCGCCCGAGGGCGGTGCCCCAGAGGGTGTCGCACGCGAGCAGGGTCGCCGCGGCGTCGGCCGATCCCCCGCCCATCCCGCCGGCGACGGGAACCTGCTTGTCGATGGTGAGCCGGACGCCGCCCCGGTGCCCGGCGGCCTCGGCCACGAGACGCGCGGCGCGGATCGCCAGGTTCGAGTCGTCGGTCGGGACCGCACTGGTGTCGATCGGTCCCGTGAAGCGCACGGAGAAGTCGTCGGCCGCTTCCGCGGTGACGTCCTCGTACAGCGACACCGCCTGGTACGCGGTCGCCACGTCGTGGTAGCCGTCGTCCTGCAGCGCGCCGACGGACAGGAACACGTTGATCTTGCCGGGAGCGCGCACCCGCACGCGGGTCGGTGCGGCCAGCGAGGTCATGCGTCCAACCTATCCTCCCCGCGCCGGGCCGCGGACTACGCCGAGGTCCCCGCCGCCGCGAACCCGCGAGCCAGGTCGGCCAGGATGTCGTCCACGTGCTCCAGACCGATCGACAGGCGGATCATGCCCTCCCCGACGCCGGCGGCCGCGCGTTGCTGCGGGGTCATCTGCACGTGGGTCGTCGACGCGGGGTGCACGACGAGCGACCGGACGTCGCCCAGGTTCGACACGTGGTCGAAGAGCTCGAGCGCGGCGACGAACCGGCGACCGGCAGCGACCCCACCGGCGAGGTCGAACGCCAGCACGGCCGACGGCCCCTTCGGCACGTAGCGCTGCTGCAGGTGGTGCCACGGCGACGAGGGCAGCCCGGCGTAGTGCACGTGCTCGACCTGCGCGTGTCCGTCCAACCACGAGGCGACCGCGGCCGCGTTCGCCACGTGCCGGTCCATGCGCAGCGACAGCGTCTGGATGCCCTGCAGGACGAGGAAGGCGTTGAACGGGGCGATCGCGGGGCCGAGGTCGGCGGACAGCTTCGACCGGGTGCGCTGGATGAACGCGCGGCGGCCGAACTTCTCGGCGAAGGCCGTCCCGGCGAACCCGGACTGCTCGACCGTCGTGAGCTGCGGGTACTTCTCCGCCTGCGCCGCCCAGTCGAAGTTCCCGCCGTCGACGATGATCCCGGCGACGGCGCTGCCGTGGCCGGCGAGGTACTTCGTCGCCGAGTGCACGACGATGTCCGCGCCGTGCTCGATCGGTCGCACGAGGTACGGCGTCGCGATGGTGTTGTCGACGATGAGCGGCACCCCGGCGTCGTGCGCGACACCGGCGACCCCCGCGAAGTCGAGCACGTCGCCACGCGGGTTCGGGATGCTCTCGCCGAAGAACGCCCGCGTCTCCGGACGGACCGCGGCGCGCCACTCGTCGAGGTCCGTCGGGTCCTGCACGAAGGTGAACGTGATGCCGAGGTCGCTCAGCGTCGAGTGGAAGAGCGTGTAGGTCGCACCGTAGAGCGACGCCGACGAGACGACGTGGGCGCCCGCCCGCGCGACGCCGAGCACCGCCAGCGAGGTCGCCGCCTGACCGGACGCCAGCGCCAGTGCTCCGACCCCGCCCTCGAGGTCCGCGACGCGTCGCTCCAGGGCCGCCGCCGACGGGTTGTTGACGCGTGTGTAGGTGTGTCCAGGTGCGTCGAGCATGAAGCGCGCCGCCGCGTCCTCGCCCGAGGGGTACACGAAGGCCGCGCTCTGCGCGATCGGGGGCACGTTCGCCCCGAAGCCCGGGTCGGCCGTGAAGCCGGCCCGGATCTGCCGCGTCTCGAACGCCCAGTCGTCCTCGGCCGCCATCAGGCGACCGGCTCGGCGGGGACGGCGGCGCGGACGAGTGGGATGACCTGCTCGCCGAAGCGCTCCATCTCCTCGGCCTGCGGCGAGAACTGCAGCAGGAGCGTGTCGACCCCGGCGTCCTCGAACTCGCGGATCCGGTCGGCGACCTGCTGCGGCGTACCGACGAACCCGGGGCGCAGACCGCGGTTCGACACCGAGTAGTCCTCGAGCGACGGGACGTGCTCGAGCTGCGACTTCGAGATGAAGTCCTGGTACGACTCGTACGCCTTCCCGTGGCGGACGTCGGTGATGCGGGCGAGCTCGGCCTGCGCCTCCTCCTCGGTCTCGCGGACGATCACGTACGCGGCCATGCCGAACGCCTCGAACGGCGCGGCGCCGGCGTCCTCGCGGCGACGCTTCATCTCGTCGATCTTCGTGCGGAGCTCGTCGACGGTGCCGCCGTGTGTCAGGTACGCGTCGGCGAAGCGGGTGATCGAGCTCTTGCCCGCCTCGCTCTCGCCGCCGGCGTAGATGCGCGGCGTGACCCGCGGCTTCGGCTCGAGGTGCGTGTTCTGCACGTCGTAGTACTCGCCCGTGAACGAGAACGGCGTCTCGGCCCAGAGGCCCTTGAGGATCGCGACGAACTCCTCGGTGCGCGCGTACCGGTCGTCGTGCTCGGAGAAGATGCCACCGTACTGGCGGGCTTCCTCGGCCCACCACGCGCTCACGACGTTGAACGTGAAGCGACCACAGGAGATCTCGTCGATGGTCGCGGCCTGCTTCGCCGTCACCGCCGGCAGGTGGTAGCCCGGACGCATCGCGGCCATGATCTCGAGCCGCTCGGTCGTCGCGGCCAGCGCGGCCGCGAGCGCCCACGCCTCGAGGCTCGGCGCGGCCGTCCCCTTGATGTCGTTGAGGTTGAGCTCCGGCACGAGCGTCAGGTCGAAGCCGATCCGCTCGGCACGCTGCGCCAGCCGCTTCACGTAGTCGAAGGTGACGGGCATGTCCTCGTCCTCGACGTTGCGCAGCCAGCCGCCGAAGAGCGGGGTCCAGTATCCGAATCGCACGAGTGGTTCCTCAGGTGTGTCGTGACGGCCGGGAGGCGCGGGGCGGGCCCGCCACGAGCCTCCAGGCCGGTGGGTGGTGTCGTCTCAGGCCGTGGTCGCCGACGTGGCGTACGCCCGCTCGAGGAGCGCGCCGGTGAAGCGCGCGATCGCGCGCGGACCGGAGACCGGCGCGACCGCCTCGACGGCGGGGTTGTAGTTCGTGTTCGTGTTCACGTCGTAGACGACCGTGCGGCCGTCCGTGGTCTCCATGAACTCGACACCCGCGACCTGGATGCGCTGGTCGGCGAGGAACGTCCGGAGCTGCTGCACGAGCGGGTGGTCGGCCGTGACCTCGTCACGGATGCTGAAGGCGGCCGGTGCGCCCGGTGCCCCGGCGCCGGTCGTCTCGGCGCCGGGCACGTCGCAGACGGCGCCGGCGATGACCTGGGGCACCTCGCACGCGTCGGCCGGGCAGAGCTCGAAGCTGCCGGCGCTCGTGTCGACACGGACCGCGTAGACGAACTCGCCGCCGACGAACTCGGCTCGGGTGATGAACGGCTCGCGGGCGGTCAGGAGCTCCTGGAGCAGCGTGATGCCGTCGACGGGGGCCTCGAACTCGGGGCTGTCGACGTACGCGTCGAACTCGGCGAGGGTGTCGAAACGGCGGACGCCGAGGCCCTTGCCGCCCTGGTTGTGCTTCGTGATGAACGGGACGTCCTGCCCTCCCGTGAAGGTCCGCGCGGCGCCCTTGAGGGCGGCCGACCCGAAGACCGCGGTCGTGCGGGGCACGTCGAAGCCGGCGTCCCGGAGGAGCCCGTGCTGGGCGACCTTCGACACCTCGAGCTCGAGCACGTGGCTGCCGTTCACGACCGTCGCACCGGAGCGCTCGAGCCAGCCGAGCAGCGCGCGGGCGTACTCCTTGCTGTGCTCGTTGCCGCGGGTGTGGCTCGACGCGGACATCCGCGACCAGTAGACGCCCGGAGCCGGCTCGGCGGTGAGGTCGATGCTGCCCAGGGCACCGCCGTCGGTGAGCAGGAGTTCCTCGACCGGCACCCCTTCTGCCGCGAAGGCAGCGGCGAACGGCGGGAACCACTCGGGGTTCTCGTGGATGACGTACACGCGCGGAGTTGTCACCGGGCCACCCTAGGCACGCTCCCCCTGGGGGTGCCAGGTGTGTGACGCGGGATTGCGGCGTGCGTCCGCGCGCGGTCGCCTCGTGCCATCGCGGCGGGGTCACCTCGTGCCGGAGCGCCGGGTGTGCGAGGGTGGAACGCATGTCCTACCCCGCGTACGAGGAGACCGTCCGTCCAGGCCGTGTGATGACCGTCGTGGGGTGGGCCGTGATCGCGACCGCCGTCGGGATCGCGACGCTCGTGCTCGCGGTGCCGGCGGGGTGGCAGGACCAGCCGCCGTCGGCGTCGGACGTCGGCGTGATGGTGGTCACCCTCGCCGTCACGGTCGCGCTCGGCATCGGGATGATGACCATGCGGATGACGGTGCGGGTCGACGAGGTGCTCGAGGTCCGTGTCCGCCCCTGGTGGTACCGGCGGCGCGTCGCCCCCGAGCAGATCACGTCAGCCGAGGTCGTGCACATGACGGGCGGCAACTCCGGCGGGCTCGGCATCCGGCTCGTCCCCGGCGGCACGGCGGTGCTGCTCGACGGCGGACCCGGCGTGCAGGTCGCGATCCGCGGGGCGCGGTCGCTGCGGTTCCGGTGCAACGACCCCGAAGCCGTCGTCGAGGCCCTGCGGGCACGGGGTGCGTCGGCGGACTGAGGATCAGCGCGCGACGCGGTCGGCGCCGAACTGCTGCGTGCCGACGACGCCGAGGAGCTCGAGCTTCTGCGCGTCCTCGCTCCCCGCGGGCGCGGTGAACAACAGGAGCGCCTGCGCCTTGTCGTCCGTGTGGAGCACCTGGCAGTCGACGGTGATCCGGCCGAGCTCGGGCTGCACGATGGTCTTGTCGTCCGACCAGCGGGTCGCGACCTCGTGGCGTTCCCAGAGCTCCCGGAACTGCGGGCTGCGGCGCTGCAGTTCGGCGACGAGCTCCGTCGCCCGACGGTCGCTCGGCCCCGCGAGCCCGACGGCCGCGCGGAGCGACGCGACCACCACCCGACCGAGTCGTTCGTGCTGTTCGGGCGCGTACTTCGCCTGCTCCGTCCCCGAGACGAACCAGCGCCACGCCTGGTAGCGCTCGTTGCCGGGCAGGTCGACGGATCCGCCGAGCAGTGCCCGAGCGAGCCGGTTCTCGACGAGCGTCTCACCGAGGTGGCTCACGACGATCGCCGGGGTGTCCTCGAGCCGGTCGAGCACACGCAGGATCGCGGGGTCCACGTGGTCCGGGCGGTGCATCCGGACCGGCGCCGTGTGCCCGGCGAGGTGGAACAGGTGGTCGCGTTCGTCGAGGCTGCACCGGAGGGCCCGGGCGATCGCCGCGACCATCTGCTCCGACGGCTGCGGGCCCCGCTGCTGCTCGAGCCGCGTGTAGTAGTCGACGCTCATCCCGGCGAGTGCGGCGACCTCCTCGCGACGGAGTCCGGGGGTCCGCCGACGGGGACCACTGCCGAGGCCGACGTCCTCGGGGCGCAGCAGCTCGCGGCGGCGGCGCAGGAAGTCGGCGAGCGCGGGGCGGTCCATGCCCCCATCGTGCCGTCTCGGCCGGAGCGGAGCCAGGGACCGCCGGTCCCCCGATGCCCGCGCCCTGGAGGAGCCCCGCGCGCAGGAGCATCGTGGTCGGCATGGACACCACGAACAGCACCGTCTTCATCTCCGGCGCGACCTCGGGCCTCGGGCTCGCCCTCGCGCAGCGCCTGCAGGCCGCCGGCAGCACCGTCGTCATCGGCGGCCGCCGCCAGGACCGCCTGGACGCCCTCGCCGCCGAGCACGGCTTCGGTACCGTCGCGATCGACGTCGCCGACGCGGACTCCATCGCGAGCGCGGCAGCGGACGTGACGGCCCGCTGGCCGGAGCTCGACACCGTCGTCACGATGTCGGGCATCATGCGCAACGAGGACCTGCGCGACCCCGGACACATCGACGACGCACTCGCGACCGTCCAGACCAACCTGGTCGGGACGATCCGGCTCATCGACGCCTTCCTGCCGCACCTGCTCTCCCGGCCGGCGGCGACGCTGATCACGGTGTCGTCCGGTCTGGCCTTCGTCCCGCTGACCGCGACCCCGACCTACAGCGCCACGAAGGCCGCGGTGCACTCGTACACGCAGGCGCTCCGGCAGCAGCTCGTCGGCAGCTCGGTGGCGGTGCTGGAGCTCGCCCCGCCGGCCGTGCAGACGGACCTGATGGGTGGCGCCGACTTCGGCGGGATGCCCCTCGACGCCTTCACGGACGAGGTGATGGGTCTGCTCGACTCCGGTGCCGCGCCGGAGATCCTCGTGCAGGACGTCCAGCCGCTGCGCTGGGCCGAGCGCGACGGGACGCACCAGCAGATCCTCGAGGCGATGGCCGGCCGCGGTCACTGAGCCACGCACCACGGGCGGATCAGCCCCGGGCGAGGAGACGTGTGCACGTCGACCGTCAGGCCGGGGTCGGGGTCGGGGCCGGTGCTGGTACCGGTGCCGGCGCCGGCGCCGGCGCCGGCGCCGACGCCGGCGGGAGCACGCTGCTCCGTCAGTCGACCTCGCCGGCGGCGCGCCGACGCCGGATCCGCGCGTCGAGACCCCGGTTCAACGCCCAGAGCCCCAGCACGATGGCGGTGACGAGGAGCGACTCGGCCAGCGTCCTGTCCAGCGGCCCACGGAGCACCCAGAAGGCACCCCCGGCCAGGACGGCGACCATCGCCAGGGTGCCGATGGAGCTCCTCGCAGCCCGCGGCTCGGCCCCGGTGGACGCCCCGTCCTCGTCCTCGTCCGCGAGTTGGTTGAACCAGAGCCCCCACGCCGCCAGGCCTGCTCCGAACAGGGCGGCTGCCCAGGCAGCATCGTCGCCGGCGTCACGGACGAGGGCGACGACGGCGACGACCACGACGAGTGCACCGCCCGCGAGGAAGAAGAGCGTGATCGCCAGGGCGAGACGGGAGGTCGGAGCGTGCACGCGGTCAGCCTAGGGCTCCGTCGCCGACACGACGACCACCGGGCCGGAGCGGTGACACGACCGCCTGCCGTCAGGCGGCGGCGAGGACCGTCCGTCCGAGGCGCACGAAGTCGTCCGGCGACAGCGCCTCACCCCGAGCAGTCGGGTCGAGACCGGCCGCGGTCAGCAACTCCGACGCACGGGCGCTGGACCCCAGGACCCCGGACAGGCTCTGCCGGAGCATCTTCCGGCGCTGCTGGAACGCCCCGTCGACGAGCTCGAAGACCTGCGCGCGCAGCGTCTCGTCCCCCGGGCGCTCACGACGGTCGAACCCGACGAGCACGCTGTCGACGTTCGGCACCGGCCAGAAGACCTGGCGGCTGATCTGCCCGGCGGTCGACCACGACCCGTACCAGGCGGCCTTGACGCTCGGCGCCCCGTAGACCTTGCTGCCCGGCCCGGCGGCGATGCGGTGGCCGACCTCGGCCTGCACCATGACGAGCACCCGCTCGATGGTCGGGAAGGTCGCGAGCAGGTGCAGCAGCACGGGGACGGAGACGTTGTACGGCAGGTTCGCCACGACGTGCGTCGGAGCCTCGGGCAGTTCGTCCGCGGTCACCGCGAGCGCGTCCTGGTGCACGACCCGCAGGCGCGCGTCCGGCTGCATCGCCGCGACGGTCGCGGGCAGCTGGGCTGCGAGCCGACCGTCGATCTCCACCGCCGTGACGGACGCGCCGGTCTCGGTCAGCCCGAGGGTCAGGGAGCCCAGCCCCGGTCCGATCTCGAGCACCCGGGAGTCCGACGTGACCCGGCCGGCCGAGACGATGCGGCGCACGGTGTTGGCGTCGTGCACGAAGTTCTGGCCGAGCTTCTTCGTCGGGGTGACGTCGAGCTTGGCGGCGAGGTCCCGGATCTCCGCCGGGCCGAGCAGTGCGCCCACGACTACTGGTCCACCGTGACGGGCTCGGCGTCCCACGCACCGTAGACGAGCTCGGTCGTCGAGGCGATCTGCGCCGCGAGCATCGACGGGTCGGTACCGAGGGTCTCGGCCATCGACCGGAGCGTGAGCGGGATCAGGTACGGCGCGTTCGGCCGGCCGCGGTACGGCGTCGGCGTGAGGAACGGGGCGTCCGTCTCGATCATGACCAGGTGCCGCGGCGCGACCTGCAGGGCGTCTCGGAGCGACTGGGCGTTCTTGAACGTGACGGTGCCGGCGAAGGACATGTACCAGCCGCGCTCGGCGCAGAGCCGGGCGAGGTCGGGACCGCCGGAGAAGCAGTGGAAGACGGTCTTCTCGGGAGCGCCGACGCGGTCGAGCACCTCGACCACGGCCTCGTGCGCGTCACGATCGTGGATCGTCAGCGCGAGGTCGTGCTCCTTCGCGATGCGGATGTGCTCCTCGAACGAGCGGACCTGTGCCGCGCGGCCGTCCTCGCCGGTGCGGAAGAAGTCGAGACCGGTCTCGCCGATCGCCCGGACGCGGGGCAGCGCCGCGAGCCGCTCGATGCCGGCGAGGTGCTCGTCGAGCAGCCCCTGCTCGTCGAGCACGGGCGCCTCGTTCGGGTGCAGCGCGACGGCGGCGAGCACGCGGGGCTCCCGCGCGGCGATCTGCGCCGACCACTCCGACGTCGCGAGGTCGGTGCCGACCTGCACGACGCCGCGGACCCCGACGCTCGACGCACGGTCGAGGTGCTCGCGGTAGTCGAGCGGACCGTCGCCACCCTCGCCGACGCCGTCGGCGATCTCCATGTGCGTGTGGTTGTCGTACACCGGCACCACGAGCGCCTGCGGCAGCGGTGGGTAGCTCAGGTCGCGCTTCGAGCCGCCGGACGCCCCCTCGCCACGCGCCCGGACGTGCGAGCCGTCCGCCGCGTCGGTCACGCTGCGCCCTGCTCGGGCTGCTGCTCGATGCGCGGGAACAGGCCGGACCCGAGCGGCACGACGGTTGCAGCGCCCTGCCACTCGTAGGCGCGGTCGACACGCTGCTCGGTCACCGATCCGCCGGCACCGATCGACGCCCAGAGCTTCTCCGTCGCCTTCGGCATCACCGGGGACACGAGGACGTTCACGGTGCCGAGGCCGCGGAGGGCCGTCGCCAGGACTGTGCCGAGACGCTCGCGCGCCGACTCGTCCTTCGCCAGCGCCCAGGGCTCCTGCTCGGTGATGTACCCGTTCAGCGCGTCGACGAGCTCCCACACAGCGGCGATCGCCTCGTGCGGCGCGAAGGCCTCGACCGCGGCGTCCGCACGCTCGGTGACGGACACCGCGAGCGCGTCGATCGCCTCGTCCGACGGGGTCAGCTCGCCGCGCGACGGCACGGCACCGTCGAAGTACTTCTGCAGCATCGCGACGAGACGCGAGGCGAGGTTGCCGAAGCCGTTGGCGAGGTCGGCCGAGTACCGGGCGGAGATGTCCTCCCAGCTGAAGTTGCCGTCCTGCCCGAAGGTGATCGCGCGGAGGAAGTAGTAGCGGAAGGCATCCGAGCCGAAGGTGTCGGTGATCTCCGACGGTGCGATGCCGGTGAGCTTCGACTTCGACATCTTCTCGCCGCCGACGAGCAGCCAGCCGTGACCGAACACGCGCTCCGGCACGGGGAGGCCCGCCGCCATGAGCATGGCGGGCCAGATCACCGCGTGGAAGCGGGCGATGTCCTTGCCCACGACGTGCACGCTCGGCCAGAGGCGCTGGAACGCCTCGTCGTCGTCCGACCCGTAGCCGAGGGCGGTGACGTAGTTCAGCAGGGCGTCGAACCACACGTAGAGCACGTGGTCGTGGTCCCAGGGGATCGTGATGCCCCAGTCGAAGCTCGAGCGCGAGATCGACAGGTCGCGCAGGCCCTGCTTCACGAAGGAGACGATCTCGTTGCGGACGCTCTCGGGCTGGATGAACTGCGGGTTCGACTCGTACAGGTCGAGCAGGCGCTGCTCGAAGTCGCTCATCCGGAAGAAGTAGTTGCGCTCGGCGAGGACCTCGACGGGGATCGAGTGGATCGCGCAGACCTGCTGCCCCTCGTAGGGACCCGTGCCGGGCACGAGGTCGCTCGGCTGCTTGTACTCCTCGCACCCGACGCAGTAGAAGCCCTCGAACTCGCCGGCGTAGATGTAGCCGTCGTCGTACAGCTTCTGCAGGAACGCGGTCACGCCGCGCTCGTGCCGTTCGTCGGTCGTGCGGATGAAGTCGTCGTTCGCCACGTCGACCGTGTCGAGCAGCGGCTTCCACGCGTCGGTGACGAGCCGGTCGGCCCACTCCTTCGGGGAGACGTCGTTGGCGCTGGCGGTCCGGAGGATCTTCTGGCCGTGCTCGTCGGTCCCCGTGAGCAGCCAGGCGTCGTCGCCCCGCTGCCGGTGCCACCGTGCCATGAAGTCCGCGGCGACCTCGGTGTAGGCGTGCCCGATGTGGGGCACGTCGTTCACGTAGAAGATCGGCGTGGTGATGCTGAACGAGGACCCGTCGGACATGCGGACCATCCTACGGGCGGGCCGGAGCCGCGTGACGCGCCCCGCGCGCCGCCTGTGGAGAACCGGACGGGAGGCGGGTGGCGGGCCCGCCCCGCGCCTCCAGACCGACGGTGGTCGGCGCTACCGCGCGGCGAGCGCGCCCTCGTACAGGTCGCGCTTCGACAGGCCGGTCGCGTCCGCGACCGCCGCGGCGGCCTCCTTCATGCGCGACCCGGCGGCGACCCGCTCGAGCACGAGCCGCACACCGTCCTCGATGCTCGTCACGTCGAGCGCGCCGGTCGAGCCCTCGACGACCACGCAGATCTCACCGCGCACCCCGTCGGCGGCCCAGGCGGCGAGCGCGGCGAGCGAGTCGCGGCGGACCTCCTCGTGCAGCTTCGTGAGCTCGCGGCACACGACCGCGCGGCGGTCGTCCCCGAACCCCGCGGCCATGTCGGCGAGCGTGTCGGCGAGCCGGTGCGGTGACTCGAAGAACACCATCGTCCGCTGCTCACCGGCCAGGGACGCGAAGAGACGACGACGCTCCCCCGCCCTGCGGGTCGGGAAGCCCTCGAAGCTGAACCGGTCGGTCGGCAGGCCCGACACGGCGAGCGCCATGAGCACCGCGGACGGGCCGGGCAGGGCGGTGACGGTCACCCCGGCGGCCGCCGCGGCCTCCACGAGGGGGAAGCCGGGGTCGCTGATCGCGGGCATGCCCGCGTCGGTGAGGACCACCACGTCCTCGTCGCGGGCGAGCTCGACCACCTCGGCGGCCTTCGCGCGCTCGTTGTGCTCGTGGAGGGCGATCAGGCGCGGGCGGTTCTCGATGCCGAGCGCACGCATCAGGTGGATCGCGGTCCGGGTGTCCTCGGCGGCCACCACGCTCGCGTTCGAGAGGGTCTCGACGAGACGACGAGACGCGTCGCCGAGGTTGCCGATGGGCGTTGCTGCGAGGACGATCACCTCCCCATTCTGGTGCCAGGTCCGCCGTGGCGGCGATCCGTAGGATGCAGGCGATGACCAGCGAGCTGACCGACGACCGCACCGCCCTCGTCGACGGACCGGCCGGCTCCCGCCTCGACGACTGGTGGGGTCGGGTCCTCTCGACGTCGCGGCGGGTCGCCGTGTGGCGCTGGACGGGTCCGATCGCGGTGACGCTGCTGGCGGCCGTGCTCCGTCTGGTGGGACTCGGACACCCGCACTCGCTCGTGTTCGACGAGACGTACTACGTCAAGGACGGCTGGTCGATCGTGCACCTCGGCTACGAGGGCACCTGGCCGTCGAACTCCTCCGACGACGGCGCCCCGACGACCGACCAGCGCTTCGCGGACGGCGAGACCGACCTGTACTCGAGGGCGGCGGAGTTCATCGCGCACCCGCCGCTCGGGAAGTACCTGATCGGCCTCGGGATGCTGCTGTTCGGCGCCGACAGCTCGTTCGGGTGGCGGTTCACGGTCGCCGTGCTCGGCACCGCGACCGTGTTCCTGACCGCGGTCATCGCCCGCTCGCTGTTCCGCTCGACCGCGATCGGGACGCTCGCCGGCTTCCTGCTCGCGATCGACGGCCAGGCGATCGTGCTGTCGCGCGTGACGCTGCTCGACGGCATCCTGACCTTCTTCGTCGTGCTCGGCGCGGGTGCGCTGCTGCTCGACCGGCGGTGGACACAGCGGCGGCTCGACGACTGGGTCCGACGCCGGGCGGACGGCGGCGGTGACACGCTCTGGGGGCCGGTGCTGGTCTGGCGGCCGTGGCTCGTCGCGATGGGCGTCGCCCTCGGTCTGGCGTCCGCGACGAAGTGGTCCGGCCTGTACTTCCTGGCGTTCTTCGCCCTGTACTCCGTGCTGAGCGACATGGTGATGCGCCGCCGGGCGGGCGTGACGTTCTGGTCCTCGAGCGCCTTCCTGCAGCAGGCGCCGGTGACGTTCCTGCTCACCGTGCCGGTCGCTGCCGTGACATACCTGGCATCGTGGACGGGGTGGTTCCGGACCTCCGGTGGGTGGGACCGGAACTGGATCGCCTCCGGCGGCGAGCGGTGGACGGGACTGCTCGCGTGGGTGCCGGACCCGTTCCAGAACTGGTGGCACTACCAGTCGGAGATCTACGGCTTCAACATCGGCCTGCACACCCCGCACTCGTACCAGGCGAACCCGCTGCTGTGGCTCGTCATGCAGCGCCCCACGTCGATGTACTACGTCGGGACGAACCACGGGCAGGACGGCTGCTGGGCGGACCGCTGCGGCGAGGCGATCACCGGCATCGCGAACCCGTTCGTCTGGTACGCCTCGGTGATCGCGGCGGTCGCGCTGCTCGTGCTCTTCGTGCTGCGGCGCCGGTGGGAGTACGGCTTCGTGCTCATCGGTGTCGCGGGCGGGTACCTGCCCTGGCTGCTGTACACCGACCGCACGGTGTTCCAGTTCTACACGGTGGCGTTCGAGCCGTTCCTCGTCATCGCCCTGGCTGCGGCGATCGGACTCGTCGCCGGCTCTCGGACCGACCCGCGGCCGCGGCGGACCCGGGCGTTGGTCTGGGTCGGCGTGTACCTCGGTGTCGTCGTGCTCGCGTCGGCCTACTGGTACCCGATGTGGACCGGCTTGCAGATGCCGTGGGACTTCGTCCGGTCGCACTACTGGTTGCCGAGCTGGCTGTAGCGGTGCTGCCGAGCTGGCTGGAGCGGTGCTGCCGAGCTGGCTGGAGCGGTCCGGCCCTGGGGACGTGACCGCGCGGGACGCCGGTGACTGCCGACCCGCTGTCGGCACGGAGGCGCGGTGCCCGGCCGCCACGAGCCTCCCGCCCGGCGCATACCGCGTCAGGCGACCGTCAGGGCTGGCCGTGCAGGGCGCGCTCGATGGCGGTGCGGTCGAGCGGGGCGCCGACCATGGGGTCGGTGGTGCCGCCGGGCAGCACGCCCTCGAGCACGACCTCGGCGTAGCGGCGCCAGGCGTCGGGGTCGTGGGCGCGCGTGGCGTCCGCGACGGCGCCGACCATCGTGGTGAGCATCGGCAGGTCGGCGTAGCTGAACCCGGCCCGCACCACCCCGGACGCCGCCGCTCGCTCGATGATGGTCGCGACCTGGCGCTCGAGCCGGTCCCGCTCGTGCACGATCGACGGCCGCGCCTTCCCCGCGCGGACGATGGCGTCCGCCAGGGCACGGTCGCGCGCGCGGAACTCGAACACGCCCGTCAGGTAGACGCGGAGGGCCTCGCGCGGATCGGTCTCCTGCGCGGCTCGGGCGGCGGCGGCGTTCATCGCCTCGAACTTGGTGGCGAGCAACGCCTCGATCAGGGCGTCCTTGTCGGCGAACCGGCGGTAGACGGTGCCGACGCCGACCCCGGCCTCGTGCGCGATGTCGTTCAACGTGACCGACAGACCCCGCTCGGCGAAGCACCTGCGCGCGGTCTGCAGGATCAGCTCGCGGTTGCGCGCGGCGTCGGCGCGCAGGGGGCGCTCGAGGTCGTGCGCGGTGTCGGTGGTGCTCACGACGTCGACGGTAGTTGACGATTCTGGGAACAAACGGATGCGGTGGCTCCGTTTCGGTCTACACTCGACGCAAACGGATGCACCACATCCGGTTCCACCTCCTCGCGAAGCGCTCGACGGCGCGTGCTCCGCCACCTCCACCCTTCTCCGAAGGAGGCTGCCGTGACGGCAGAACAGACCGTGCCGACCCCGACCGGGTCGGCACCGACGACGACCGGCCGTGCTGCCGGCACCACGACCGGCTCCGGCTCCGACAGGCCGAACCACCGGTGGATCGCACTGGCGGTCATCGCCCTCGCCCAGCTCATGGTCGTGCTCGACGCGACCATCGTGAACATCGCCCTCCCCTCGGCGCAGGCCGATCTCGGCTTCGGCACCGACCAGCGGCAGTGGATCGTCACCGCGTACTCGCTCGCGTTCGGCTCCCTGCTCCTGCTCGGCGGTCGCCTCGGTGACCTGTTCGGCCGGAAGACCACCTTCATCGTCGGCCTGGTCGGGTTCGCCCTGGCCTCGGTGCTCGGTGGTCTCGCCGACTCGTTCGGCCTGCTCGTCGCCGCCCGCGCACTGCAGGGCGTCTTCGGTGCCCTGCTCGCCCCCTCGGCGCTCGGCATGCTCACCACGACCTTCCGCGATCCGAAGGAACGCGGCCGGGCGTTCGGCATCTTCGGGTCCATCGCCGGCTCGGGTGCGGCGATCGGCCTGCTGCTCGGCGGCGTGCTCACCGAGTACGCGTCCTGGCGCTGGTGCCTCTACGTGAACGTCGTGTTCGCGGTCCTCGGGGTCATCGGTGCGCTCGTGTTCATGGCGAAGCCGCCGAAGGTCGAGCGTCCGCGCATCGACGTGGCCGGTGTGCTGACGATCACCGCGGGCCTGGTCGGCATCGTCTACGGCTTCTCGAACGCCGAGTCGAACGGCTGGGACGCCCCGCTCACCATCGTCATGCTCGCCGCGGGCGTCCTGCTCGTCGCCGCGTTCGTGGTCATCGAGACCCGCGTCGCGCACCCGCTCCTGCCGCTGCGCGTCGTCCTCGACCGCGACCGCGGCGGTGCCTTCATCGCGATCGGCCTCGTGGCGATCGGCATGTTCGGCATCTTCCTGTTCCTGACGTACTACCTCGAGCAGACCCTCGGCTTCAGTTCGCTGCAGACCGGTCTGGCGTTCCTGCCGATGCCGCTGTCGATCATGGTGTCGGCGACGCAGATCGGCGGGCGGCTGCTCCCCCGCGTCGGCCCGAAGGTCCTGATCTTCGCGGGCGGACTCGTCGCGGCGACCGGGCTCCTGCTGCTGCTCCGCACCGACGTCGACAGCACCTACGCGGGCACCGTCCTGCCGGCGCTGATCGTCATCGGTCTCGGCATGGGCACGATCTTCTCGTCCGCGATGAACACCGCGACGACCGGTGTCGCACGGGCGGACGCCGGCGTGGCCTCGGCGACGGTCAACACGATGCAGCAGATCGGCGGCTCGATCGGCACCGCCCTGCTCTCGACGATCTTCGCCGACGTCGTGAAGGACAGCCTGTCGGGCCTCTCGGCAGCACCGACGAAGCTGCAGCAGGCCCAGGCGGTGATCGACGGGTACCACGTCGCCTTCGGCATCTCGGCCGGGGTGCTCGTGCTCGTCGCCCTCGCCGGCGGCCTGCTCATCAACCGGCAGTCGGTGCGACTCGCGAAGCTCGAGCGCGCGGCGTCCGCGACCACGGGCAGCATCCCGGCAGCGGCGCACTAGCCGCCCCGCTCCCGCGACCCGAGCCGCTCCGCGCCCGGTCCGCCCCCGGTCCGCCCTGCCCTGCTCTGCCCCCGCTCTGCGACATCCCACGCGTCGATCGACGCGTGGGATGTCGCGTCCTCGGGGCTGGCCGAAGGAACGACCGACCCCGGCCGTTCCGGTGCGCACGGATTCGGCACACCCCGTGGTCGGGACGGCGGCGTTGCGCACTGTGTCGGTCCTCCTGCGGCACATCAGTGGCCCCGGTTACCCTGAGCGCCATGGCCCCCGTCCTGACCTCGCCGCTCGTGTCGACGCAGTGGCTCGCCGACCACATCGGTGCCGACGATCTCGTCGTCCTCGATGCCTCGGTGCACGCCACCGGGGTCGGCACGGCGATGCACTGGCAGGCCGCCCGCGACGCGTACGAGCAGCACGGGCACGTACCGGGCGCCCGGTACGCCGACCTGGTCGACGACTTCTCGACGCCCGACGCGGACGTGCCCTTCACCCGCCCGACGGCGGAGCGTTTCGAGTCCGCCGCGAGTGGACTGGGCGTGACCAACGGCTCGACCGTGGTGGTCTACGACGACAGCGTCGGTGAGTGGGCGGCACGGCTCTGGTGGATCTTCCGCGCGTTCGGCTTCGACGACGTCGCGGTGCTCGACGGTGGGTTCACCAAGTGGCGGGACGAGGGACGGCCCGTCCGCGTCGGACCGCTCCGTGGCAGCACCCGGTCGCCGTCCGCCGAGCCGTTCCTGGCCGGCGAGGAACGCCCCGTGTGGGCCGACCACGACCGTGTCCTGCGCGCCGTCCGCGGCGAGGAGCCCGCGGCGGTCGTCCTGGCGGCTCCCCCGTCGGCGCTGGGACCCGACCACCCCGGCGTGGTCCCCGGCAGCACGGCGATCACCACGGACGACGTGGTCGACCCCGACACCAACACCCTCCGTCGCGGCCCGGCACTCGCCGAGGTGTTCGCGCCGGTGCTCGACGGCGACGAGATCGTGACGTACTGCGGCGTCGGCAGCGCGGCCTGCGTCGACGCGCTCGCCCTGACGGTGCTCGGGCACGACCAGGTGAAGGTCTACGACGGCTCGCTCGCCGAGTGGTGGCGCCTCGAGCCGGAGCTGCTCGCGTCCTGACGCCACAACGTCGGCCACGCCGACCGCGCTGGCCGGGCCGACCGGGCTGGCCGGGCGTCCGGGCCGTCCCCGCGGCACTAGCGTTGGCGCATGAGCACCAGACGCGCGGTCGTCCTCGGCGGTACCGGCGGGATCGGGTCGGCGGTGGTCCGAGACCTCCTCGACGTCTCCGGCCGCGGTGGCGACGACTGGCAGATCGACGTCGTGGCACGACACGGCGGTCCCGCAGCCGATGCGCTGACGGCGGCCGGCGCCTCCTTCGTGGCCGGTGACCGCCGCGACACGAGCGTGCTCCGCGAACTCCTGCGTCCCGGCGCCGACCTGCTCGTCGACACCGTGGGCGCGACCCGCGACGACGCCCTGCAGCTGCGACCGTTCCTCGACGACGTCGGCTCGACGGTGTTCGTGTCCTCGAAGGCGGTCTACGTCGACGACCGAGGGCGGCACGCGAACTCGGTCGGACGGCCGGTGTTCGGCGGCGCGGTCACGGAGCTCCAGCCGACCGTCGTCGCGGGCGACGGCGACCCGACCTCGCGCGAGGGCTACGGCGCCGCGAAGGTCGCCGCCGAACAGGTCCTGCTCGACCACGGCGCTCCCGTCACCGTGCTGCGCCCCTCGAAGGTGTACGGCGTCGGGATCGGCCGCCCCCGGGAGTGGTTCGTGGTGCGTCGCGCGCTCGACGGCCGGGAGCGGATCCTGCTCGCGGACCACGGACGGGGCGTCGACCACACGACGGCGGCGAGTGGGATCGCGTCACTCGTGCGCCTCGTCGCCGACGCTCCGGACCGCCGGATCCTCAACGTGGCCGACGAGACCGCGCCCGACGTGCTGGAGATCGTGCGGACCGTGGCCGGACTCGTCGACCACCGCTTCGACGAGGTCCTGCTCGACGAGGACGCCCCCGCCTTCGTCGGGACGACCCCGTGGAGCTCGCCGTCGCCGTTCGTCCTCGACACGACGGCGGCACGGGCGCTCGGCTGGCAGCCCCCGCGGTACGCCGAGGCGGTGCGGCCCGAGGTCGACTGGCTGCTCGAGACCGCGCACGCCGTGCCGGCCGGCGGCGACGTCCCCTGGGCGGAGGACCCGTTCTGGGAGCGGATGTTCGACTACGGCCCGGAGGACGCCGCCCTCGTGCTGCTCTCGCTCGGCAGGGGCTGAGCCGGTGCCCCGCTCGGAGGTCCTGTTCGTCGGCGGGCGTTCGGGCGTCGGCAAGTCGACGGCGGCCGAGGCGCTCCACGACCTGCTGGTGGCTGCCGACGTCCCGCACGCGGTCATCGAGGGCGACCTCCTGGACCTCGCGCACCCGGCTCCGCACGTGGCGCACCCCGCCGTCCGGCTCGCCGAGCGGAACCTGCGCGCGATGTGGGCGGCGTACCGCGAGCTCGGGCACCACCGGCTCGTCTTCACGAACACCGTGTCCGTGCTCGAGCACGAGCGGCTCGCCGCCGCGATGGGCGACGACCCGCTCGTCACCGCGGTCCTGCTCCGCGCCTCCGACGCCACCACCGCCGGTCGTCTGGCCCGGCGGGCGGGCGGCACGGTCCCGCATGCGCAGCTCGCCCACAGCACGGCGACGGCCGGGAGGCTCGACTCGGCCGTCGCGGACACGGTCGCCCGGGTGGACACCGACGACAGGTCCCCGCTCGAGATCGCGCGACGGCTCGCGTCGCTCACGGGCTGGCTGCCCGGCTGACCGCCGGCCCGGGCACGGTGTCCCGGACTCCACGGCCTGCGCCTGTGGACGAGCACGACCTGTCCACCGGTCACCGGATCGTCAGCACCGTCCAGCGCCCGCGGGGCAGGCTGGACGCATGAACGACAACCGGCTCGGGACCGCCGTCAGCCCGTACCTCCGTCTGCACGCCGACAACCCGGTGGACTGGCGCGAGTGGGGACCCGACGCGTTCGCCGAGGCACGGGAGCGCGACGTCCCGGTGCTCGTCTCGGTCGGGTACGCCACGTGCCACTGGTGTCACGTGATGGCGCGCGAGAGCTTCTCCGACCCCGAGATCGGCGAGCTGCTCCGTCGCGACTTCGTCGCCGTCAAGGTCGACCGAGAAGAGCGGCCCGACGTGGACGCCAGCCTCATGGCTTCCGCGAGCGCCTTCACGCAGCAGCTCGGGTGGCCACTGACCGCGTTCGCGACGCCCGAGGGCCGGGTGTTCTTCGCGGGGACCTACTACCCGCCGACCCCGGTCGGCCAGGTCGGGTCGTTCCGCCAGGTCCTCACGGCGGTGCTCGATGCATGGACCCAGCGGCGGCACGAGGTGGACGCGAACGCGAGCGCGATCGCCGCGGCGATCGCGCAGGGGGCGCAGGCCGACGCCACCGCCCAGGGTGGCGAGCGGTCCGACGCAGACACGCCGCGCCTCCCGTCCGTCGACGCGATCCGCTCCGTGACCGCGCAGCTCGTCTCGGCGGAGGACACCACGTACGGCGGCTTCGGCGGTGCGCCGAAGTTCCCGAGCGCGCCGCTCCTCGAGTTCCTCTCCGACGTCGCGGCCGACGGTGACGCCGCCGCACGCGGGTTGCTCGAGCGGAGCCTCCGGGCGATCCGGACGACCGAGCTGACGGACGCCGACGGCGGCGTGTTCCGGTACGCGACCAAGCGCGACTGGAGCGTGCCGCACTACGAACGGATGCTCTACGACAACGCGGGGCTGCTCGCGATCGCCGGGGCGGAGCAGGCACGGGGCATCGCCGACTTCCTGCGCGACACGCTGCGACGGCCCGACGGCGCCTTCGTCGCGGCGCAGGACAGCGAGTCGACCATCGACGGGCGACGCGTCGAGGGCGACTGGTACCGGCTGCCACTCGACGAGCGCGGGCGGTTCGACGCACCGCCCCTCGACGACCAGGTGCTGACGGGGTGGAACGGCCTCGCGATCCGCGGGCTCGCGCGTGCTGCGGCCCGGAGCGGTGACGACGAGTGCACCGCCCTCGCGCAGGGTGCCGCCGACGCGGTCCTGGCCGCCCACGTGCGCGACGGACACGTGGTGGTCCGGTCGAGCACCGACCACGGCACGTCCGCGGCGCCTCCCACGATCGAGGACGTCGGACTGCTCGCCGAGGGGCTGCTCGAACTCGCGCTGCTCAGCGGCGAGGTCCGGTACGCCGAGACGGCACGCGCGCTCGTCGACGACGGCCTCGCCGGTCGCTTCGAGGTTGATCCGGTCCTGCGGGCAGCCGGAACGACGACGGGTGAGCAGCCGCAGACGGCACTGCGGTCCGGCACCGTCGCACTGGCTGCGACCGCGGCGACACTGGCCGCACTCACCGGTGACCGGGCACTCCGGGACGCCGCGACGCGGCTCGTCGCCGACCGTGCACGCACCGGTACCGAGCGGCCGCTCGGCCACGCCGACGCCCTCGGGGTCGCGCTCGCCCTGCAGCGTCCCTCGCGTGAGGTCGTCGTCGTGTCCGGCCGCGACGACCCGATGCGGTGGACCGGCCTCGCCGCCCGCCGGCCGGGCACCGTGGTCGCGACCGTGACCCCGGACCAGGCACGGGCGTGGGCCGCCGCCGGGTTCTCGCTGTTCGCCGGGCGGGACAGCGCAGCACCAGCCGCCTACGTCTGCCACGACCACGTCTGTGCGTTGCCGGCCCGGAGCGACGCCGCGCTCGCCGAGCAGCTCCGCTGACGACAGCCGCCGCACGGACCGCTATCCTGGAATGCTCATGTCTGCCACGCCCGTCATCACGTACCCGCCCGAACTGCCGGTGTCGCAGCGGCGGGACGACATCGCCGCCGCGATCCGTGACCACCAGGTCGTCATCGTCGCCGGCGCCACGGGCTCGGGCAAGACGACGCAGCTGCCGAAGATCTGCCTGGAGCTCGGCCGCGAGTCGATCGGGCACACCCAGCCCCGCCGGATCGCCGCCCGCACCATCGCCGAGCGCGTGTCCGAGGAGCTCGGCAGCGAGCTGGGCGACCTGGTCGGCTACCAGGTGCGGTTCACCGACAAGGTGAGCGGGAACACCCGGATCAAGCTCATGACCGACGGGATCCTCCTCAACGAGATCCACTTCGACCGTGACCTGGAGCGCTACGACACGATCATCATCGACGAGGCCCACGAGCGCTCGCTGACGATCGACTTCCTGCTCGGGTACCTGAAGCGGCTGCTCCCCCGGCGCCCCGACCTCAAGGTCATCATCACGAGTGCGACGATCGACCCAGAATCGTTCTCGCAGCACTTCGGCGGCGCTCCGATCATCGAGGTGTCCGGCCGGACGTACCCGGTCGAGGTCCGCTACCGGCCGCTCGTCGCCGACGACGCGGCGGACGGTGACACCGGTGCGGACGAGGGCGACGACACCGACCCGCGGACCGACGACAGCGGTGGCCGCGGTGGGAGCGCGGACGACCGCGACGTGCTCCAGGGCATCACCGACGCGCTCGACGAACTCGCGCGCGAGGACCCGGGCGACGTCCTCGTGTTCCTGTCGGGCGAGAACGAGATCCGCGACGCGCAGGAGGCGATCGAGGGCAAGCGGTACCCGGGCACCGAGGTCCTGCCGCTCTACGGCCGACTCTCCGCCGCCGACCAGCACCGCGTGTTCGAGCGCCGGACCACCCCGGGTGTCCGTCGCCGCATCGTCCTCGCCACGAACGTGGCGGAGACCTCCCTGACGGTGCCGGGCATCAAGTACGTGATCGACACCGGCACCGCCCGCATCTCCCGGTACTCCCCGCGGGCGAAGGTGCAGCGGCTGCCGATCGAGGCGATCAGCCAGGCGAGCGCGAACCAGCGTTCCGGACGCGCGGGTCGCACCAGCGCGGGCATCGCGGTCCGGCTCTACTCCGAGGACGACTTCACGCGCCGTCCGGAGTTCACCGACCCCGAGATCCTCCGCACGAACCTCGCGGCGGTCATCCTGCAGATGATCTCCCTCGGCTTCGGCGACATCGAACGCTTCCCGTTCCTGCAGCCGCCGGACTCCCGGGGCGTCAAGGACGGCCTCGACCTGCTGCGGGAGCTCCGCGCGGTCGACCGCGACGGCCGGATCACCAGGTCGGGCCGACAGCTCACCCGGTTGCCGATCGACCCGCGGCTCGGCCGGATGGTGCTCGAGGCCGGTCGCCAGGGCGTCGGGCGCGAGGTCATCGCGATCGTCAGCGCCCTGAGCATCCAGGACCCACGTGAACGACCGCTCGAGAAGCGTGCCCACGCCGACCAGCTGCACGCCCGGTTCGCCGATCCGACGAGCGACTTCCTCACCCTGCTCAACCTCTGGAACCACATCGAGGACAAGCAGGAGGAGCTGTCGTCGAGCGCGTTCCGCCGCCTGTGCAAGGCCGAGTTCCTGAACTACTTGCGCATCCGCGAGTGGCAGGACCTGTACCGGCAGCTGTCCCGCGCCGCGAAGCAGGTCGACGTGCGGGTGGGACAGTCGCGCTCCGAGGACGGCGACGCCGTGCACCGTTCGCTGCTCGCCGGGCTCCTCAGCCAGATCGGGCTGCGGGACAAGGAGAAGCGCGACTACCTCGGCGCGCGCAACGTCCGGTTCGTGGTGTTCCCGGGCAGCGTCCTGGCGAAGAAGCAGCCCGACGCCGTGATGGCCGCCGAGCTCGTCGAGACGAGTCGGCTGTTCGCCCGGACCGTCGGCCGGATCGACCCCGCGTGGGTCGAGCCGCTCGCCGGTGACCTGCTCAAGCGCACCTACGGCGAGCCGCACTGGGAGAAGAAGCAGGGTGCGGTCGTCGCGTACGAGCGCGTGACGCTGTTCGGTGTCCCGATCGTGCAGCGTCGCCGCGTGCAGTACGGGCGCGTCGACCCCGAGCACTCGCGCGAGCTGTTCATCCGCCACGCCCTGGTCGAGGGCGAGTGGGACGCGCAGCAGGCCTTCGACCGGGCGAACCGGAAGCTCCGCCGCGAGCTCGAGCAGCTCGAGGAGCGCACCCGCCGTCGCGACATCCTGTTCGACGACGAGCGTGTGTACGACTTCTACGACGCACGGATCCCTGCGGACGTCGCCACCACGCGCGACTTCGAGGGGTGGTGGCGGACGACCCGTCGCGAGCAGCCGGACCTGCTCACGATGCGGCGGCAGGACCTGCTCGACGAGGACGCCGCCGAGGCCGCCCAGGACGAGCAGGAGTACCCGACGCAGTGGCGTTCCGGTGACCAGCGCCTGGCGATCAAGTACCGCTTCGAGCCGGGCGCGCAGGACGACGGCGTCAGCGTGCAGGTGCCGCTCGCGCTGCTCCCCCGCATGCGCGAGGAGGGCTTCGACTGGCAGGTCCGTGGCCTGCGGAAGGAACTCGTCACCGCACTCATCAAGTCGCTGCCGAAGCAGATCCGGAAGAACGTCGTCCCCGCTGCCGACTGGGCCGAGAAGATCGTCGCCGAACTGCCCGACGACGCTCCGACCGAGCCGACGGAGTCCTTCCGCGCGACCCTCGCTGCGGCGATCCAGCGGATGACGTACGTGCCGGTGACCGAGGCCGACTTCGACCTGTCCCGGGTGCCGGCGCACCTGCTGCCCACCTGGGCGGTCGTCGACGAGCGCGGCCGTCGGGTCGAGTCCGGGAAGGACCTCGCGGCCCTCCAGACGAAGCTGAAGGATCGGACGCAGCAGAGCGTCGCCTCCGCGACGGCGAGGGCAGCGGCCCGGCCGGGAGGCGCGGCGCGCGTCGCCGGGGCCTCCTCCGGCACGCAGGTGGAACGCTCCGGCCTCACCGCCTGGCCGTCCGACGACCTGCCGCAGGTCCTCGACACGAAGCAGGCCGGTGGCGTGATCCGTGCCTACCCGTCGCTGGTCGAGGAGGGCGACGGTCCGAAGGCGACGGTCGGTGTCCGCCTCCTGGCGACCCCCGGTGACCGCGCTGTGAACATGCCCGCCGGCGTCCGTCGGCTCGTCATGCACGCCGTGCCCTCGCCGGTGTCGTACGTGCAGTCGCACCTCACGGCGCAGGAGAAGCTCGCGCTGGCCGCGAGCCCGTACGCGTCGACCGCAGCGCTGTTCGACGACGTGCTGGCCGCCGTCGTGGACGCGGGCATCCGACGCACCCACCCCGACGGTCTGGTCTTCACGAAGGCCGACTTCGAGGCGGTCCGCGATGCCGTGTCCTCCACCGTCGTCGACACGATGTTCACCGCCGTGTCCGAGGTCGCCGCCGTGCTCACCGCGCAGCGGGCGGCCGACAAGGCGATGAAGCAGGCGAACTCGATGGCGCTCCTGCCGGCGCTGACCGACATGCGCCAGCAGGTGGAGCGCCTGGTCTTCCCGGGCTTCGTCGCCGTCGCCGGGCTCGACCGGCTCCGGCGGATCCGGGTGTACCTGCGGGGTGTCGAGGCCCGCGTGCAGAAGCTCCTGCAGAACCCCGGACGTGACGCCACGTGGATGCGTGAGGTCACGGTCGCCACCGACCGCTACACCGACGCCGGTGGCGTGTTCCCGCCGTCGGTCGGGGCCCACGCCGAGCTCGTGCACGCACGGTGGATGCTCGAGGAGTTCCGCCTGAGCCTGTTCGCCCAGGAGCTCGGCACCGCCGAGACGGTCTCGCTGCAGCGGATCACGAAGACCCTGGCCGCCGCCCGCTGACGGGGCTCAGCCGACGTCGGTGGCGTCGGAGGCGTCCGGGGTGTCGGGGGCGTCGGTGGCCTGGTCCTCGACGGCCAGCCCCTCGACCACGGTGACGTTCGGCAGCGCCGCCAGGGTCCGCCCGGGCAGGAACACCTTCGCCCCGCGGAGCCCGGCGCCCACGACGACCTCCGGAGCACCGAGCACGCGGGCGTCGACGTACACCGGCCAGTCCGCTGGCAGCCCGA
This sequence comes from Curtobacterium sp. P97, assembly GCF_023712445.1. Lineage (NCBI taxonomy): Bacteria > Bacillati > Actinomycetota > Actinomycetes > Micrococcales > Microbacteriaceae > Curtobacterium > Curtobacterium sp. P97. The sequence goes on from NZ_JAMAYF010000007.1 coordinate 141,672, forward strand.
TCGGGGTGATCCCGCCGTACTCCATGCCGGTCAGCTCGACCGCCTGGTCCATCGGCGCGAAGCTCGCCTTGCGGACGTCCAGCAGCTTCTTCACGACCCGGTTCACGTCGAGCTTCGTCGACGCGAGCACCACGCACGCCGCGTGGCGGACCTCGTCGCCGCGCTTCCCCACGACGACGATGCAGTTCGCGCCGCCCTCCAGCGGGTAGCCGTACGCCTCGGAGAACGCTGCGGTGTCGGCGAGGGCCGGGTCGATCGGCGCCGCCTGGATCGTCGACAGCAGGTCGCTCGGCAGTGCGACGAGCGCCTGGGCTACGGGGATCGCGAGGAACCCGGTGGCGACGAGGGCAGGGGAACGATCGAGCGTCGGCATGCCCCGAGCCTAGGGAGCAGCCGACGGACGGGCGATCAGGCGCGCTCGTCGATCGACCGGGCTCCCGGCACGGGCGGCGCCGGGTCGTCCGAAGCCTCCGGGTCGTCCGCCCGTGCCCACTTCACCGTCCACCGGACCAGCGGCTGCACGCGGTCCCACGCCGCGGTGATGTCGTCGAGGGAGCTCTCCAGCGGCAGGTGCACGAGCGCCGCGTAGTGCTGCATCCGGAGCAGGTCGATCCGCGGGTGGTCCACGTCGTACCCGCGCGGGGCGGTCTTCAGCGGCGGTCCGGCCAGCTCGTACCCGGCATCGGTCAGTTCGTCGAGCTCACGCTGCAGCGCGGCCGCGGCCTGCGGGTGCTCGTCGATGGTGGTGCGCGCTGCCCGCAGCTGTGCGCGGGACGGTTCGTAGAGTCCACCGCCGACCTGCAACCCGTCCGCTCCGGCACTGAGGTACGTGCCGCCCGCGGTGAGACCGGTGTCCTCGCGGTAGGGCCGCTCGTCCGGCGTGAAGCGCAGGTCGCGGTGCTGCCGGAGCACCCGTCCGGCACCGTAGCGGCGCTCGGCCTCGTGCAGGAGCGCCTCCATCGGCTCCTGCACGTGCCGTTCCCAGTCGTCGCGGTGCTCCTCGAACCACGACTTCTCGTTGTGCGCGGCGAGCCCGCGGAAGAACGTCGCGAGCGCTGGTGAGAACGGCGTCGAGGGCATGCACCACTGAACCGCCGTCCGGTGCACGCGCGTCGGGAGTCCGGGGGACGAGACTGGCCGGGTGGACCGACTCCGACCGATCGACCTCGACCAGTGGCCCCGCGCCGAGCACTTCGCGCACTACCGGCGGGAGCCCTGTGCGTGGGAGATGACCGTGGAGGTCGACGTCACCGCCTTCGTCGACGCCGCCCGGGCCGCCGGCGCGAAGACGTACCCGTCGCAGATCTGGGTGCTCGCGACGGTCGTGAACCGGCACGACGAGTTCCGGATGCAGCTCACCGAGGAGGGCCGGCCCGCGGTGTGGGACGTGGTGCACCCGACCTTCACCGTCTTCCACCCCGACACGGAGACCTTCTCGGTGCTCGTCACCGAGTACGACCCCGACGCACGGGCGTTCCACGACGCCGTGGTCGCCACGACCGAGCGGTACCGCGACGACCACCGCATGTTCCCGCAGGGCACCGGTCGCACCGACCTCTTCGACGTCTCGACGCTCCCCCGCACGTCGTTCACCGGCTTCGCGCTGCACCTGACGGGCGCCGAGGACCACCTGGCGCCCGTGATCACGCTCGGACGCTACCGGCAGGTGGACGGACGCACCCGCATGCCGATGGCGCTCCGGATCAACCACGCGGCGGTGGACGGCTTCCACGCCTCGCGCTTCGTCACCGAGGTCGAGGAGCTCTTCGCCGACCCGTCCTGGCTCGGCTGACCAGCACCGCGATCCGATCGTCCCCGTCCCCCGGACGCACACCCGACGAGCACCGACCGGGAGCACCGTGGCCGGCATGCACGACGACGAACTCACCGCCCTCGCGGTCGCCCGCGCCCTCGACAACGTCCACGACGGTGGCGAGCCCTTCGCCTGCCTGATCGTCCGCGACGGCGAGGTCGTGGTCGAGGCCGTCAACCACGTCGCCCAGACCGGCGACCCGACCGCGCACGCCGAGATCCGCGCGATCCGCGCCGCCGCCGAGCAGGGCATCACCGACCTCACCGGCCACGAGGTGTTCGTCACCGCGTACCCGTGCCCGATGTGCCTCGGCGCGCTGTACTACGCCCAGCCGGACCGCGTGGTCTTCGCCGCGACGCGGGAGCAGGAGGGCGAGCACTACGAGGACGGCAACCGCCTGATGACGCTCGCCACCTTCTACGACGAGTACGCGAAGCCCGTCGCGGAGCGCGCCCTGCCGAGCGAGCAGGGCCGGGTCGACGACCCGACGGCCCCGTTCCGCGAGTGGACCGCCCGCCACCCGTCCTGACCGAGGTGACGTCTGTCTCCGAGCCGGGAACCGCGCCGACGGTTCCTGGCGACCGAGCGAACTACCGAACCAGGAGTGCAGCGGCTACGGTCATCCTGACCATCACTCATTCAGGAGTCTCCAATGTCCGCACCGTACGCCCCGGGTACGCCGCAACCGCCCATCGCACCGCAATCCCGAGACCCGAGAAATCGGACCGTCCCGCTCGCAACCGCGTCCCTGGTGCTCGGGATCATCGGCCTCGCCATCGCCTTCATCCCGGTTCTGCTCCACTTCGGGTTCATCCTCGGGGTCCTGGCCCTGGTCTTCGGCCTCGTCACACTGCGTCACCGCCTGCAGAAGTCGTTGGCTGGCGTCATCCTGGGCGGTGCTGCTGTTGTCGTCTCCCTCCTCTTCGGGACCATCTACGGGGTGGCGTCGCTCGGTGCTGCCAGCGAGACGGCGGCTTCGTCGACCTCCGCGACCGAGGCCGCCGAGGTGGCGGAAGTTGCGCCAGTGGAGGTGCCTGACGTCGTCGGGAAGACCTTCGACGAGGCAACCGACCTGCTCAAGGCCGCTGGTTTCAACGTCGGCGGGGGCGGCGAAGCTGCCGACACGGTCGCTTCACAGGCACCCGACGCCGGAGCGAGCGTAAAGCCGGGTACCACCGTCCTCCTGACGCCGGCAGCCGATGACGGTTCGAGCGCCGCCAACCCCGCTCCGGCCGGAACCAAGTTCGAGATGACGAGCACGAACCGCCTCGACGGGTCGTCCGCCGACTACACGCAGTGGGTCGACGGCTACAACGACAACTTCACGTCGTCCAACCAGTTCGAGCAGCCGGACGCCGGGATGAAGTACGTGCTCCTGACCGTGCACATAACGGCCACGACCGCGGGAGTCGAAGCGGGATCCGTCGCCTACGACCTCGCGCTTGCTGGCACGGACGGCTCCGTTTACGACTCCGAGTTCATCACCGGCGCGAAGTCGATGCCGAGCGTCACACTCGGTGCCGGCCAGAGCGCGAGCGGAGAGGTCGTCTTCCAGGTCCCAAACACCTTCCACGGCGGAATCGTTTCCTTCGGTGACGGCAGCGTGTTCGCAAAGACGAACTGAGCTGCGCCGCCCCATTCCCCGAGTGGACCACCCGCCACCCGGCCTGACCGGGGTGACGGCTGCCGGACGGGAGGCCCGTGGCGACGCCGCCACGGGCCTCCCGTCCGGCACGGATCGCGACCCGGCTGCCGTGGCCGGGCCTTCAGGGAGCCGGCGTCAGCCGGTAGAGCACCTGCGGGCGGCCTCGACGGCCGTACCGGTGCGCCAGGTCGATGGCGCCCGTCGCGACGAGGTGGTCGAGGTACCGGCGGGCGGTGGCCCGCGAGGTGCCCGTCGCTGCCGCGACCTCGTCGACCGAGCGGGCGACCACGGGGTCGAGCGCCGTCACGACCCGACCGAGCGTGGTGGCGCTGACGCCCTTCGGGAGGGCGTCCTCGGGCGCTCGCGTCGCCGTGCGGTCGGGTCCGACCACGCGCACCGATCCGGTGGCGAGCAGCCGGTCGACGTCGCCCTGCCCCATCGGGACGTCGCGCTGCGCGTCCTCGCGGGACCGACGTTCGGCCGCGTAGGCGCGGAGCCGGTCCTGCAGGGCCTCCCGGTCGAACGGCTTCAGCAGGTACCCGACCGGGTGCGCGGCGAGCGCCTGCCGGACGGTGACCTGGTCGCGGGACGAGCTGACGACCAGCACGTCGGTGTCGTCGACGCCGGCGACGTGCATGCGGTGCAGGACCTCGATGCCGCTGATGTCGGGCAGGCGCATGTCGAGCAGCACGAGGTCGACCCCGCGCTCCACGGATGCCAGCGCGGCGCCGCCGGACGCGACCGCCCCGACGACGGCGAACCCCTCGGTCGCGGCCACCCACCGGGTGTGGAGTGCGCGAGCGCCGGCGTCGTCGTCGACCACGAGCACGCGGAGCGCCGCCGTCACGATCCCGCCGCCATCTCGACGTCGAGCCGGGCACCGCCGAGCGCTGCCGACCGTCCGACGACCACGGATCCGCCGCGGTCGGTGGCGGTGCGTCGGACGAGTGCCAGGCCGATGCCGCGCCCGAGGCCGCTCTCGTCGGTCTTCGACGACCACCCGCGGGTCAGCACGCGGTGCGCGTCGGCCGGGTCGATGCCCGGTCCGTCGTCCTCGACCGTCACCGTCACACGCCCGTCATGCGAGCCGATGGTGCAGCTGACGGTGGCCGCCCCGGCCTCGGCGGCGTTCCGGCACAGGTTGGCGAGGACGAGCAGCACCGCGTCGTCGAGCACGACGTCGTCGGCGATCCGCAGGTCGAGCGTGGTCCCGGCCACGGCGAGCTCCGAGCGCACCGCCGCGACCGACGCCGTCGCCACCGCACCGCGGCGCGGCGACCCGGCACCGCCGCCGCTGGTCAGCCCGGGTGCCACGGCGTCGATGTAGGCCATCGCGTCCTCGTCGTCCCCCTGTTCGACCAGTCCGCGCACCACGTGCAGACGGGTGCCGAACTCGTGTGCCTGCTCGCGCAGCGCCTCGGTCGTCCACCGGACCTGCCGGCTCTCCGCGTCGACCGCGTCGGCTCGGCGGAGCCGTCGGGCGATCACGAGCGACAGGAGCACGCTCGCGAGCGTCGCCGCGACCAGCGCGCCGGTGCTCCACGGGAGCAGGGTGCCGAGGGCCCGTTCCCGGTCCGCCGCGATGGTGGACTCGAGCACGCCGACCGCCACGACGCCGACGACCTCGCCCTCCTCGCCGACGACGGGCACCTTCGCACGCAGGGTCGTCCCGGTCGGGCCGGTCTCGGTGCCGACGAACTCCGCACCGCGGAGCACGGGCGCGATCGTCGTCTCGACGGGCTCACCGCGTTCCGCCGGGTCCGGGTGGGTGATCCGCACGCCGTCGTCGTCGGTGACCACGACGTACGAGACGCCGGCGGCACCCTCGACGAGCGTCGCGATCGGTTGCAGTGCCGCGGTGGCGGAGGCGAGGTCGTCGGCGTCGGCGAGCGCGCCGGGTGCGCCCCGGTCGGCGACCGACGCCACCGCGTCCCGCACCTCGGGCAGGTCGGCCAGGCTCGACGCGACGCCGGACACCTGGTCGACCACGGACGTGCGGATGGCGCGCTCCTGCACCACGGCCGCGACCCCGGTCGTGACACCCGTCGCCGCGAGCACGATGACGCTCGGCAGCGCGAGCACCGCGGTCCGCCGCAACCGCCCGAGACGAGCCCTGGTCACCGTGGCGTCCCCCTTCGGCCGCGACGCCGTGAGCGTCAATGAGCACATCTCCGCCGCCGGGTGCTCGCCCGGTCGGCGGCTGCCATCGTACTTCTCGACCTGCGGCACGACGACGTGCGCAGGAGGGAGCCAGCAATGCCAGAGCAACCAGTGCAGCCGGAGCAACCAGTGCCCGCGGAGCAACCAGTGCCGGAGCAGCCGACGACGGGGACGCCGGGTCCGCCGCGTGCCCGTCGCCCCGTCGCACGCGTGGTCGGGACAGCCGTCGCCGCGGTGTCCATCGCTGTCGCGGCCTTCGGCTCGGTGACGTCGGCAGCGGCCGGAGGCGACCCGACCCGGTCGGTGACCCTCGTGGCACCGGCGGCGGCCGGCGGCGGTTGGGACGGCGTCGCACGGTCCATGCAGCAGGCGCAGCGCGCGAACGGCATCGTCAACTCCGTCCAGGTGGTCAACATGCCGGGCGCCGGTGGCACAATCGCGCTCGGGAACGTCGCTCGGCTCGCCGGACAGACGGACACGCTGCTCGTCGGCGGGACGGGGCTCCTCGCGGCCGAGATCCAGTTCGGTTCCGCGGTCACCCACGACGACATCACGCCGCTCGCGGTCACCGTCGAGGAGTACGACGTCATCGTCGTCCCCGCCGACTCGCCGTACGAGACGCTCGACGACCTCGTCAGCGCCTGGCGCGAGCGCCCCGGCTCGGTGCCGTGGACGGGCGGCGGCTCGTTCGACCAGCTCGTCGTCACCGACCTCGCCGTCTCGGCCGGGATCGACCCGAAGGACACGAACTACATCCCGTCGGACGGCGGTGGCGAGGCCATCCAGGCGCTCCTCAACGGCACGGCGGCGGCGGCCTCGGGCGGGTACCCGGACAACATCGACCAGATCGAGTCCGGTCGTCTGCGCGCACTCGCGCTCGTCGCGGCGGAGCCGGTCGAGGGCATCGACATCCCCACCGCGGTCGAGCAGGGGCACGACGTCACGCTGACGAACTGGCGCGAGATCGCTGCACCGGGCGGACTCGACGACGAGCAGCGGGCGCAGCTGACCGACATCGTGCTGGACACGCTCGACACCCCCGAGTGGGCGGACGCCATGGAGCGGTACCACTGGACCGAGCGGATCATCACGGGTGACGAGCTCGACGCGTTCATCGACGAGGAGCGCGAGCGCATCACCGGGCTGTACGAGGAGCTGGGCCGATGACCCGTCCGAGCAACCCCACGTCGTCCTCCGCGGTCGTCGGACAGCGGCTCACGCTGCGGGCCGACCCCGGCCGCGTCGCCGCGGTGGCGAAGGAGCTGACCACCCCGGCGCTCTTCACCGCCTTCGCGGTCTACCTCGTCGTCGGCATCGTCACGATGGAGGTCCCCGACGGAACCGCGTTCCCCGGGCCCGCGGTGTTCCCCGGCATCGTCGCCGCCGCACTCCTGCTGCTGGCCGCCCTGCTGGTCGTCCGGTCCGTCCGGGCTGTGCGCGGCCGACGGGTCGGGACCGACGGCACACCGTCGGAAGCCCGCACCGACGCCGCCGTCCGCGCCGACGCGCACACCGCCGACACCGACACGACCGGCACCTCGGTCGAGCAGCGCTCGGTCCGCGTCGACTGGCGCTCCCTGGCCTGGGTGGTCCTGTCCTTCGCCGCCTTCGCCCTGCTGCTCGGCGTGCTCGGGTGGATCGTCGGTGCCGGACTGCTCTTCCTCGGTGTCGCGAAGGGGCTCGGCGCCCCGGGGTGGCTGCGTCCGCTCGTCGTCGGTCTGACGGTGAGCGCGATCAGCTACATCGCCTTCGACATGCTGCTCGACCTGTCGCTGCCCTCGGGCATCGTCGGATGGGAGTTCTGACGTGGACGTGCTCGGTCTCCTCGGTGACGGCTTCGCCGGCGCCCTGACCCCCGCCAACCTGCTCTGGGTCGTCGTCGGGTGCCTCCTCGGCACCGCGGTCGGCGTCCTCCCCGGCCTCGGCTCGTCGATGGCGGTGGCGCTGCTGCTGCCCGTGACGTTCTCGCTCGACCCGACCGCGGCGTTCATCATGTTCGCCGGCGTCTACTTCGGCGGGCTCTTCGGTGACTCCACCATGGGCATCCTGATGAACACGCCGGGCCAGGCCTCGGCCATCGCCTCGACGTTCGAGGGCCACAAGATGGCGCTGAACGGACGAGCGGCCCAGGCGCTCGCGACGGCCGCGATCGGCGCGTTCGTCGGCGGCATGATCGCCTCGGTCCTGGTCGTGTTCCTCGCACCGGCGCTCGCGTCGTTCTCGTCGAGCTTCGGACCGGCGGAGTTCTTCGCCCTCGCACTGTTCGCGTTCGTCACGACGTCGTCGGTCGTCACCGACGACGCACTGAAGGGCCTCGGCTCGTTGTGCCTCGGTCTCGGCATCGCGGTGATCGGCGTCGACGGCATCTCGGGTGCGCCGCGCTTCACGATGGGCGTGCCCGAGCTCTTCGACGGCATCTCGCTCGTCACGGTGACGGTCGCGGTCCTCGCGCTCGGCGAGGTCATCTACGTCGCGTGCCTGGCCCGACACCTGAAGGACGGCCGGATGGTGCAGGCGACCGGACGCCCGTGGCTCTCGAAGCGGGAACTGCGCGAGGCGGCGCCCGCCTGGCTGCGGGGCACCGCGATCGGGCTGCCCTTCGGCGTCGTGCCCGCCGGCGGGTCGGAGATCCCGACCTTCCTGGCGTTCGGGCTCGAGAAGCGTCTCGACGCCCGCCGGAAGGACCCGCAGTTCGGCACGGGTGCGATCCGCGGCCTGGCGGCACCCGAGGCAGCCGGCAACTCCACGACCGGCATGGCGATGGGTGCGCTACTGTCCCTCGGTCTGCCGGTGTCGGCGACCGCCGCGATCATGCTCGCCGCGTTCCGCCAGTACGGCCTGCAGCCGGGTCCGCTGCTCTTCGACCGGTCCCCCGACCTGGTCTGGGCGCTGCTGGCGTCGTTCTTCATCGCGATGGTGGTGCTGCTCGTCATCAACCTCCCGTTCGCGATGCTGTGGGCGAAGCTGCTCCGGATCCCGCGGGCGTACCTCTACGCGGGCATCGCCGTCTTCTGCGGGCTCGGCATCTACGCGACGAGCGGTTCGGTCTTCGACCTGCTCATGCTGCTCGGCATCGGCCTCGTCGGGTTCCTCATGCGGGCCCTCGACATCCCGCTCGCACCGCTCATCATCGGGATGGTGCTCGGTCCGCTCGCCGAGACGAGCCTGCGGGACGCGGCGCTGAGCGCCGACGGGGACTTCTCGGTGCTGGTGGCCGGCCCCATCCCGATCGTGCTCTACGCGGTGCTGGCGGTCGTGGTCGCGGTCACGGTGACCGGCCGCGTCCGCGCCCGCCGAGCGGCACGACGCGAGCTGGTCGACGCGTAGCCACGACCGAGCGTCGCCGGCCCGCGGCACGCGGTGCGGGGCGGTCCTGCACCGCACCTCCCGTCCGTCACCGCGACGGACGGGAGGCACGTGGCGGCACCGCACCGCGCCTCCCGTCCGCCGGGTGGCGCGCTACGCTCGTCCCGATGCGCGCGACCGTGCGGGACGTGGCGGCCCTCGCCGGGGTCTCCCCGAAGACCGTCTCCAACGTGGTGAACGGCGGCGTGCCCGTGCGGCCGGCGACACGGGAGCGGGTCGAGCGCGCGGTCGCCGAGCTCGGCTACGTGCCGAACCTGTCCGCGCGCGGCCTGCGCAACGGACGCTCCGGCGCGATCGCCCTGACGCTGCCCGAGCTCGGCAGCGCCTACTCGGCCGAGCTCGCCCAGTGGTTCGTCGAACTCGCCCGCGAGCGCGGCTGGACGGTGCAGCTCGACCAGACCGGACACGACCCCGGACGTGAACGGGACCTCGTCTCCCGGGCCCGGGCCCACCTGGTGGACGGCCTCGTGCTCAACCCGGTGTCGCTCAGCGCGAGCGTCCTGGCCGAGACCGAGGGGCTCCCGCCGACCGTCGTCATCGGCGAGGTCGAACCGGAGCACGTCGACCAGGTGCACGTGGACAGCCGCCGCGCCGCACGCGAGGTCACGACCCACCTGCTCGACCGCGGGCACCGTCGGATCGCGGTCGTCGGGGCCGCCCGCCCGACGGACGCCACCGCCACGAGCGAGCTGCGCGACCAGGGCCACGCGGATGCGCTCGGCGCGGTCGGCCTCGACGTCGACCCCGCCCTGCGCGTACCGCTGCCGACGTGGTCGACGAGTGCGGCGGCGACGGGGTTCGCGACCTGGCTGGACGCGCACCCGCTGCCGGACGCGGTGTTCGCGTACACGGACTCGATCGCCTTCGGCGTGCTGCACGTCCTGGCGGCACGGGGTGTCCACGTGCCGGACCAGGTCAGCGTCGTGGGGTTCGACGACGTCGACGCCGCAGCCTTCGCGATCCCGGCGCTGACGACGGTGTCGTTCGACCGGCGGGCCTTCGCCACGGCGGCGCTCGACCTGCTCACCCGACGCATCGCCGACCCGACGGCCGCTCCGGAGACCGTCGTCGTGCCGCACCGGATCGTCGAGCGCGCGAGCGTCGCCGCCCGCTGACCAGCCGGCGCCCGTCGCGCGGCCGTCGCGGTGCTGGACCGTCCTGTCGACAGGCCCGGGTACCGTGCGCCGCATGAGTGCCGACGACCCCGCGATGCCCGTGCTGACCGCGACCGTCCTGCAGTCCCCCGACCCGGTGCGCCTCGCGCGGTTCTGGGGTGCGCTGACCGAGTGGACCGTGCACGAGGACGGTCCGACCTGGCTGCGGGTGCGCCCGGCCGACGGCGGGGTCGGGCTCTCGGTGCAGTACGACGACGCCTACGAGGCACCGACCTGGCCCCCGGTCACGGGGACGCAGGGCATGCAGCTGCACCTCGACCTGCAGGTGGAGGACCTCCACGCCGCGACCGCCCGCGCGCTCGAGCTCGGTGCGACCGAGGCGGGCTTCCAGCCCCAGGACGACGTGCGGGTGCTCCTCGACCCCGACGGGCACCCCTTCTGCCTGTTCCTGCCCGGCGCCTGACCGCGGCGGCAGCGGCGCGGCACAGCACGGCCCCGAGACTCGGCCAGGCGGACGAGACTCGCGGGCCCCGGGGACGAAAGTGTCCGTCAGCGCGAGTCTCGCGCACGGCCGCCGCACGGCCGCCGCACGGCCGCGCTCGGCTCAGCCCGCTGAGCCCGGGCCCGCGGCCGCGTCGAGCACGACCTCGCGGGTCTGCTGCGCGCCGAGGATCCGGAAGTGCCCGCCGACGGGCACGCGCACGTTCGTGGCCCCGGCGAGCTCGCTGCCTCCCGGGATGAGCGTGTCGAAGACCCCGTAGACGGACGTGATCCGGGCGTTCACGGCGAGGTCGCGTCCGAGCGCTGCGAGCACCGGGTCCGCCGCACGGAAGGCCCGCAGGTGCGGCACGGGCGCCAGCCGGGCGTACACGGACCCGCCGAACGGCGTCGACACCGCCACCATCCGGTCGATGCGCTCCCCCTCGGGCAGGGTCATCGCGTACTTGCCGATCAGACCGCCCTTGCTGTGCGCGACGACCAGCACCCCGCGGAGGTCGTGCTCGTCGAGGTACGCCAGGACCTCGCGCGCCGACTCCGGCACGGGACGCAGGTTGTGCCGCAGGACGGGCAGCACGTGCACCGGGTGCCCGGCGTCGTGCAGGGCGTCCATCAGCGGGCGCATGAAGTGCCAGGTCTCGTAGACGCCGGGCACGACGACGACCGGCTGGCCGTCACCGGTCCGGTAGTCATCGGCGGTCGTCGGTCCGGTGCTCCGCAGCTGCCACCGCGCGGCGTACCACCAGTCGAGGGCGGCCCACCAGGCGCGACGCAGCAGCGGCACACGGCCGGGAGGCACGGCCGCCGTCCCCGACGCCGCTCCCGTCCCCGGGGTGGTCCGGTCCGTCACCGTGCCGGCCCCGTCGTGGTGTCACCGGTCGACGGGCCACCGGCCGCGAGGTCCTCGACGGTCTGCACCCGCCGGAGCTCGTCGACCAGCCGCGCGAACGCGACGGGCTGCCGGTCCTGCACGTGGTGACCGCCGGGGAGCTCGACCAGGACACCCCGACGCGCTGCGACCGCGAGCGCAGCAGCCCAGTCCCGTCGCCCGATCGGGTCGCGGTCACCGCGCACGACGAGCACCGGCTGCGGGAGCTCCGGGACGGTGTCCTCGAGCCGGTAACGGAGCATCGGTCGGAGCTGCCGGACGTACTGTCGCAGGCTCCGCAGGTAGTCGGTGAGCACGACGAGGTTCATCCGCGGGTCCTCGACGAGGCAGTCGCGTCCGAGGTCCGTCGCCTGCTGCAGCAGCGTCCGCCGCGCCGGGTCCACGACGGGCCCGACCAGGACGACCGCGGTCACCGTCTCGGCGTGCCGACGGGCTGCCTCGACGACGACCTGGGTGCCCATCGACTGGCCGACGAGCACGAGGTCCCCGACGCCGCGCGACCGGACGGCTCCGACCACCAGGTCGCCGAGCTCGTGCAGGTCGAGCGGGCGGCCTGCCGGGGGGAGCCCGCCGAAACCCGGCAGGTCGACCGCGACCGTGCGGTGGGTGCGGGCGAGGTGGCGCTGCGTCCGGTCGAAGGAGCGGTGCGACATGCCGATGCCGTGCACGAGGACGACCGTCGGCGCGAGCGTGTCGTGCAACCGCCCGGCCGGCGCGAGGGTCCGGAGCCGCACGGACAGCCCACCGACCTCGAAGGACTCCACCCGTGCGCGCACGGTGCGAACCTACCCGGCGCTCCCCGGCGCGGGGTCAGCCTGATCGGCACGCACCTCTCGACGCGGGGTCGCGGCGGCCCTATGCTCCGCAGCATGCGCAAGGTGACCTCGGGGCTGTTCGCATCGGTCGACGGTGTGGTGCAGGACCCGTACGAGTTCCAGTACGACTCGTTCGACGCCGAGCTCGGGACCGCCATGACGGCGTGGATGGAGCGGACCGAGACGGTGTTGCTCGGCAAGCAGAGCTACCTGGAGTGGTCCGAGTGGTGGCCCCGGCACGAGGACGACCCGTTCGGCCGGTGGATCAACCCGATCGAGAAGCACGTCGCGTCGACCACCCTCGGTGACGACCTGACGTGGCAGAACGCGCACCGGATCCAGGGCGACGTCGACGACTTCGTCCGCGACCTCAAGGCCGGCGAGGGCGGCGACGTCGCGGTCACCGGCAGCGTCACGCTGGTGCGCCACCTGCTGTTCGCCGGACTCCTCGACGAGCTGCAGCTCATGGTGCACCCGGCGATCGCCGGAGCCGGGCGGCGGCTCTTCGAACCGACGGACCCACCCACCCGCCTGCGCCTGGTGCAGAGCGTGGTGACCAGCAAGGGGAACGTGCTGAGCACCTACGCGCCGTTCGACGCCTGACGGCGGCGGGGCGTGCCTCCAGGCCGGACCGCGGGACCGCTCCATCGGCAGCCGGACGGGCAGGTGGACGGACGGGTGCCGAGACCGGCGTACCCTTCTGGGTGGCCGTCGACCGCACCACCCTGGAGAACACCATGTCCGAGGACACCCGCCCGCACGTCGTCATCGTCGGGGGTGGCTTCGCGGGGATCGCGGCCATGCGTGAACTCGCCGACGCGGACGTCCGGGTGACGCTCGTCGACCGCCACGTCTACAACATGTTCCAGCCGCTCATGTACCAGGTCGCCACCGGCGGCCTGAACGCGGGCGACGTGACCTACTTCCTGCGGAGCCTGCGGGCGAAGCAGTCGAACGCCGACTTCCGGCACGGACTGCTCACCGGCATCGACACCGAGCACCGCATCGCCGAGATGTCGGACGGCGAGCACCTGCACTACGACTGGCTGATCCTGGCGAACGGCGTCAACACGAGCTACTTCGGCACCCCCGGTGCGTACGAGTACGCCTACTCGATGTACTCCCGCTCGCAGGCACTCCGCATCCGCGACGAGCTGTTCACCCGCCTCGAGCAGGCCGCGGCCCAGCAGGGCCCTGACGAGATCCGCGTGGTGATCGTCGGCGGCGGCGCGACCGGCGTGGAGATGGCCGGCGCCCTCGCGGAACTCCGCGACCAGGCGCTCGTCGGCGCCTACCCGGAGATCGAGCGCGGCAACATCTCCATCACGCTGGTGCACCGCAGCGGCGAGCTGCTCAAGCCGTTCGCCCCGCGCCTCCGTCGGTACGCGGCCAAGGTCCTCCGGAAGCGAGGGGTCGTGCTCCGCCTGGACACAGGCGTCGCCGAGGTCAAGGAGGACGGGGTCGTCACCGCCTCGGGCGAGTTCATCCCCGCGTCGCAGGTCATCTGGGCCACCGGGGTCGCGGCGCACAAGGAGGTCTCCGGCTGGGGCCTGCCGCAGACCCACGGCGGTCGCATCCAGGTGAACGACGACCTGAGCGTGAAGGGCGTGGAGCGGATCTTCTCGGCCGGCGACATCGCGGCGCAGGACGACGCGCTCGCGCAGCTCGCCCAGCCCGCACTGCAGGGCGGCAAGCACGTCGCGCGCCAGGTGGTGCGGCTGCTCGACGGGAAGCCGACCGAGCACTTCAAGTACTTCGACAAGGGCACGATGGCGACCATCGGGACGAACGCCGCGGTGGCGCAGCTGCGCGGCGGCATCACGATGGTCGGCCCCGTGGCGTGGCTGGCGTGGGTCGCGGTGCACATCGCCTCGCTGCTCGGCAACGGCAACCGGCTGTCGACGCTCTCGCACTTCTTCGTCCGCTACCTGTGGTTCATGCGGAAGCGCTCGATCCCGATCGTCGGGGACGTCCGGCCGGTGCGCCCGAACGGCGACCGCGAGCCCGAGCCCTGGCAGATGCAGAAGGCCGAGTAGGCCGGCCGCCCGGGCCGGCCGGCCCGGCCGGCCCGGCCGGCCCGGCCGCCGGCCCGGCGCCGGCCCGGGCCGAGACTCGACCATGCGGACAGATTCGCGGCGGTTGCGTCGCGAAACTGTCCGCTGTGCCGAGTCTCGCAACCGTGGTGACGAGCGTGACGAGCACGGCGGGCGCGGCCGTCAGCGCGCGGCGGCGTGTGCGTACGCCCCCGCGGCGATGTCCTCGAGCAGGGACGGCCCGACGGGCTCCCACCCGAGCAACTCCTGCGTCGCGGTCGACGACGCCGACATCTCCGCGCCGAAGAACCCGCCAATGAACCCGAAGTGCGCCGACGCGTCCGACGGGTCGATGCTCGTGACCGGCAGCCCGAGCGCGTCGCCGATCGCCGCGGCGATGTCCCGCGTGGGGATCCCCTCCTCGGCGACGGCGTGCAACCGTGCGCCCGCGGGGGCCTGCTCGAGACCGAGCCGCACCATCCGGGCGGCGTCGGTCACGTGCACGGCCGCCCAGCGGTTGCTGCCGTCGCCGACGTGGCCGGACACGCCCCGCTCCAGCGCCACGGAGGTCAGGTACGCGACGAAGCCGTGATCGCCGACGCCGTGCGTGGTCGGGCTGAACCGCGCAGCGATCGTGCGGACCCCCTGGTCCACGAAGTCGAGTGCCCGGTTCTCGCTGCCACCGCGGGGGCTGTCCACGCCCGTGAAGGGAGACGGGTCCCGCTCCTCGGCGGGACGACCCGGAGCCAGGGCGGCGACCCCGGATGCCACCACGAACGGGCGGTCCGTGCCGACGAGGGCGTTCGCGAGGGTCTCGACGGCGGCGCGCTCGGTGGCGTTCGTCGCAGCCTGGTCGGACCAGTCGTGCTTGTTCGCGAGGTGCAGGACCCCCTCGGCACCGGCCGCACCCCGGGCGAGCGCCCCGAGGTCGTCGAGGTCGCCGCGCAGGACCGTGACGCCCTTCGTCTCGAGCGCCGCCGCCGCCGCGTCGGAGCGCGCGAGGCCGGTGACGTCGTGCCCGGCGGCGAGCAGGTCGTCGACGGTGTGGGAGCCGATCCATCCGGAGGCCCCGGTGACGAACACGTGCATGAGTGGTCCCTTCGTGGGGTGCCCGCGACCTGATGTCACGGACTGACATCACCGTAGCACTCGATGTCAGCGACTGTCATCAGTAGGATCGTCCCATGGCACGATGGCGATCGGGCACCCGGGAACGACTGCAGGCGACCGCACTGCAGCGCTTCGCCGAGCACGGCTACGACGAGACGACCGTCGCCGAGATCGCCGCGGCGGCCGAGGTCACCGAGCGCACCTTCTACCGGCACTTCGCCGACAAGCGCGAGGTGCTGTTCGCCGGGCAGGACGACTTCACCGGCATGTTCACCGACCCGATCGCCCAGGCCCCCGGGGGGACACCCGCCCTCGCCCTGGTCGGTCGCGCGCTCGACTCCGCGGCCGCGTTCTTCCCCGACGACCGTCGCGCGTGGTCCCGGGCCCGACAGCAGGTCATCGACGCCGTCCCCGCCCTGGGCGAACGGGAGCTCGGCAAGCTCGCGACCCTGAAGGTCCACCTGGGCGGCGCACTGCGCGCACACGGGATCGACGAGCCGGCGGCCACGATCGCCGCAGAGACGGCGGTCACGGTGTTCCACCTGTCCTTCACGCAGTGGATCGCGGACGGCGAGGACCGCGACTTCGCGGCGATCGTGCGCGAGCGGCTGGACGCACTGACCAGGATCCTGCACCCCGGATCTTGAGCGTCCTCTTACCCGGACAGGGCAAGCTCGTCGTCATCCGTTCGAACGATCCTCACAGGGAGGAAGCGTGGCGACGAACACCCTCGCCCCCGAGCACGCTCGCTCGGTCGACCGCAGCACACCGGTCGGCCGTGGGACCCGTGCTGCCCGGCCGACGCCGCCACCGCCGCTGACCCGCCGCGCTCCGGCGCTCGACGGGCTCCGGACGATCGCCATCGCCATGGTGATCCTGTACCACCTGCACGTGCCGCAGTTCCAGGGCGGCTTCATCGGCGTCACCGTGTTCTTCGCCCTGTCCGGGTTCCTCATCACGACGCTGCTGCTCGGCGAGCACCGGAAGACCGGACGCATCCGCCTCGGGACCTTCTGGCTGAAGCGTCTGCTCCGGCTCTACCCGGCCCTCGTCGCTCTCGTCGTGGTCGGGCTGCTCCTGTGGAACTGGGTCGGTGACTACAAGGGCGCCTCGTTCAGCCCCGGCGAGGCCGCGTTCATCGCACTGACCTACACCGGCAACCTCTTCCGCTCCTTCTGGGACACCACGCAGGGCGTCTTCGCGCACACGTGGTCGCTGTCGATGGAGGAGCAGTTCTACCTGGTCTGGCCGCCCGTCCTGGTGCTCCTCTTCCTGGTCCGCTCCCGTCGACGCTGGCTCGTCGTCGGGCTCGGCGCGGTGATCGTGGCGTGCTCGGTCGTCGCCGGCCTGGTCTACGCGAAGCCGAACAGCGGCGCGACGCCCGACGTCTACTTCTCCCCCGTGCTCGGGGTCGTCCCGCTGGCGACCGGCTGCCTGCTCGCGCTGCTGCTCGACGACGAGCGCATCCGCACGTGGGCCGCCGGGATCGCCGGGCACGTCGCGACCTGGGCCGGGATCGTCCTGCTCGCCGGGACCATGCTGTGGATCGGCGACGACTGGGCGCAGCACGCCTGGACCTTCAGCGTCGTGCTGCCGCTCACGGGCGTCGTCTCCGCGGTGCTCATCGGCGGGCTCGTGTCGGTGCGGTCGCCGCTGTCGGCCGCACTCGCCTGGTCGCCGGTCTCGTGGTTCGGTCGGCGCGTGTCGTACGCCGCGTACCTCTGGCACCCGCTCGTCATCGCGCTCCTCGACCCCTTCGCCGTCGGGCCGTGGGGCAAGGTGCTCATGATCGCGGTCGCCGTCGTCGTGGCGGTCGGCGCCGCGTACGCCGTCGAGGTCCCCGTCGAGAAGGCACAGAAGCGCTTCCGCGAGGCCCGTCGACTCGCCGCCGAGGACCGCGCCGAACGCGCACGCGTCACCACCTGACGACGTCGGCGAGCGTCCGCCGACGTCACGCACCGTCGGACGGGAGGCCCGTGGCGCGCCCGCCACGCGCCTCCCGTCCGACGACGCCTGGGTGGGTCGCCGCGACCGGTCCGTAGGCTCGCCTCCGTGACCACGGAACGCGTCGACGTGCTCGTCGTCGGGGGCGGGCCCGTCGGCCTGTTCGCCGCTGCGCTCCTCGAGCGGGCGGGCGTCACGGTCGCCGTCTGGGAGCGGCGCGACACCGAGCCGACGGGCTCGCGCGCGATCGGGATCCACCCGCCGTCGCTCGACGCCTTCGCCGCGATCGGCCTGGACACCGCGGTGCTCGCCGAGGCGGTGCTCGTCCGCACGGGCGTGGCCCGGAGTCGCGGACGGGAACTTGGGACGCTGTCGTTCGACCGTGCCTCCGCGACGCACCCGTACGTCGCGACGCTCGACCAGCACCGCACCGAGGCGCTGCTGCGCGACCGGCTCGCGTCCGGGACGCTGCGGACGGGCACGACGGTGACCGCCCTGTCCCGCCGCGTCGGGGACGTCGTGGCGCACGGTGTCGGACCCGACGGTGCCCCGGTCGTCGTCGAGGCGGCCTTCGTCGTCGGCGCGGACGGCGCCCGCAGCGCGGTGCGGGACCTGGTCGGCATCGCGACCTCGGGCCGCGACTACCGCGACCGGTACGTGATGGGCGACTTCGCCGACCCCGAACCCGAGCAGGCCCGGTCGTCGGCACTGGTCGACGTCGGACCGGAGGGGGTCGTCGAGTCGTTCCCGCTGCCGGGTGGCAGGCGGCGGTACGTCGCCCTCGTGCCGGACGACCGCACCGCACCGGCCGGTGGCGAACCGGACCCGGACGCCGCCGCCCGCCTCGCCGCGATCGTCGCGGGACGCACCGGCGCCCGGCCCGACCCGGCGACGTGCACGATGACGAGCGGCTTCCGGGTGCGGCGGCGGGAGGCGTCGCACGTCGGTGTCGGACGGGTGGTGCTCGTCGGGGACGCCGCGCACGAGATCAGTCCGATCGGCGGCCAGGGCATGAACCTCGGCTGGCTCGACGCCGCCGCGCTCGCGCCACTGCTCGCCGAGGCCGTCCGTTCAGGCACGGACGGACCGTGGCAGGAGTCCGCGAACGGGTACGCCGTCGGGCGGCAGGCCGCGGCGCGGCGGGCTGCTCGGCAGGCGGAACTGAACATGGCGCTCGGGCGTCCCACGGGCGTGCTCGGGTCGGTGGGGCGGGAGGCGCTGCTCCGCACCGTGCTCGCGCTGCCGAGCGCCGACGGGCTCGCCGGGGTCTACGCGATGCGGTGGGCCTGAGTCAGCCGGTGCCGATGCCGTTTCCGGTGCCGGTGCCGGTGCCGGTGCCGGTGCCAGTGCCAGTGCCAGTGCCTGTGCCTGTGCTTGCGCCTGTGCCGGTCCCGGTGCCGCTTCCGGTGCCGTCAGGCGATCAGTCGGGCGCCGGCGACGCCGAGCTCGACGACGAGGACGAGCGAGGACGCGATGACCAGGCGGAACAGTGCCCGCGTCGGACGACCGGCGAACACGAGGCGGATCCCGACCACCGCGAGCACGACGACCACGAGGGCTCCGACGACCGCCAGGACCGTCCCGGCCGTGCCGACGCCTCCGCCGGCGACCTGGCCGCCGAGCACCAGCGCCGCCGCGACGACGAGCGACCCGAACGCCAGCGTCCCCGCGCCCCGGAGCCCCAGCCGGTGGGGGAACCCACGGACGCCGGTCGCCTCGTCGTCGAGCAGGTCCGGCAGCACGTTGGTGCAGTGGATCGCGACACCGAAGACCGCTCCGGTGGCGATCGCCCACCACGCCGGCCACGAACCGTCGCCCCCGGCAGCGACGGACACGACCGGCAGTAGCCCGAACGCCACCACGAACGGCACGACGGACCAGACCGTCCGCTTCAGTCCGGCGTCGTAGGCCCAGCCGGCCGCGACGAGGACGACGTGGGCCACCGCGGCGACCGGGCCCAGGGCGAGCGACAGGAGCACGGCGACACCCGCGGTCGTCACGGCCGCGGTCCGGACGGTCCCGACGGGGATCAGTCCGCGGGCGACGGGCTTGTCACTGCGGCCGACGGCCCGGTCGCGGTCGGCGTCGATCCAGTCGTTGGCGAGGCCGATCGACAGCTGCCCGGCCACGACGGCGAGCGCCACGAGCACGACGAGCCACCACGGGTGCCCGACGGCCGCGGCGATCACCGCGGCGAGGACCGTCACCGTGACCGTCGGTCCGGGGTGTGACGACGCGAACAGCAGGCGGACGGTCGAGGGCCGGCGGGTGTCGCTCACACCGGCGAGCGTACGGACCGGTGGCTGCGCGAGTGCGACGACGGCCACGGCCCGCGCCGCACCGGGTGTCGATGCGACGCGGACCGTGCGGCGGTCAGGCCGCCGGGATCAGGCCGTTCGGGTTCAGCACGTACTTCGTCGCGGCACCCTTGTCGAACTCCTCGTACCCGCGAGGGGCCTCGTCGAGTCCGATCGGCTTCGCGTTGACGTTCTTCGCGATGCTCGTGCGGTCGTGCAGGATCGCCATCATCAGCTGCCGGTTGTACTTCATCACCGGGCACTGCCCCGTGGTGAAGGACAGCGACTTGGCCCACCCGGTGCCGAGGCTGAGCGACAGGGCGCCCTTCTTCGCGGCCTCGTCGACGCCGCCCGGGTCACCCGTGACGTAGAGCCCGGGGATGCCGAGTGCGCCGCCGGCGGCCGTGACGTCCATCAGGGAGTTGAGCACGGTGGCCGGGGCCTCGTGCCCGGCACCGGAGCCGTGCCCCTTCGCCTCGAAGCCCACGGCGTCGATGCCGCAGTCCACGAGGGGTTCACCGAGGATCTGGTCGATCTGGTCGGCCGGGTCGCCCTTCGTCAGGTCGACCGTCTCGCACCCGAAGCTGCGCGCCTGCGCCAGCCGGTCGGCGTTCATGTCCCCGACGATCACCACGCTCGCTCCGAGCAGGAACGCGCCCGTCGCGGCGGCGAGACCCACGGGCCCGGCGCCGGCGACGTAGACCGTCGAGCCGACCTCGACCCCGGCGGTCACCGCACCGTGGAAGCCGGTCGGGAAGATGTCGGAGAGCATCGCGAGGTCGAGGACCTTCTCGAGGGCCTGGTCGCGGTCCGGGAACTTCAGCAGGTTCCAGTCGGCGTAGGGCACGAGCACGTACTCGGCCTGGCCGCCGACCCAGCCGCCCATGTCGACGTAGCCGTAGGCGCTGCCCGGGCGGTCCGGGTTCACGTTGAGGCAGATGCCGGTCTTCCGCTCCTTGCAGTTCCGGCACCGCCCGCAGGCGATGTTGAACGGCACGGAGACGATGTCCCCCACCTTGATGAACTCGACGTCCGGACCGACCTCGACGACCTCGCCGGTGATCTCGTGCCCGAGCACGAGGTCCGTCGGAGCGGTCGTGCGGCCGCGGACCATGTGCTGGTCGCTGCCGCAGATGTTCGTCGCCACGGTGCGCAGGATCGCGCCGTGGTTCACCTTGCGTCCGACGTTCGCCGGGTTCACCCCGGGTCCGTCCTTGAGCTCGAACGTCGGGTAGTCGGTGTCGATGACCTCGACCTTCCCGGGTCCCTTGTACGCGACTGCGTGGTTGCTCGCCATGTGATCCTCCTCGATCGGTCGGCGGCGGCACGTGCGGGGAGCGCGCAGCACTGCGGTGCGCTCCTCGTCCCGTCGAGGGGCCGTCTCCGTCGACGGGTGATCCGGACTGTACCGCCCGTGTCCGAGGGCGACAAGGACGGTGCGCGACTACCGGATGACCACTCGTCGCGCACGTGCCAGGATGGCGCCGTGGGGTGGGACGACAGCGGGCTGAGCCCGGCGCAGGCGGCGTTCGTCGCGCAGGTGCTCCCCGGGGCGTCGATGGTGGCGGACGAGTCGTGGGGCCTCCTCGACACCCGGGTGCTCCACGTCCGGAACGGTGCCGGGGAGCACACCGTGAAGGCGTCCGGACCGGAGAACACGCACTTCCCGCGGGAGCTGACGGCGCACCGGCAGTGGACCGGGGCGCTCCTCCGCGGTGACGACACGGGCCGTCTGGTCGCCGCGGACGCCGAGAGCCGTGTGCTCGTGCTGGAGCGGGTCCCCGGGCACCTCGCGCTCGGCACCCCCGACGAGACCGCTGCGACCGTGCACCGACAGGCGGGCACGATCCTCCGACGGCTCCACGACCAGGCGGCCCGCACCGATGCGGAGTACCTGACGGCCGAGACCGCGAAGGCACTCCGCTCCCTCGACGCCCCGCACCGCATCGATCCGCAGCTCGAGGACCGCGCGCGGACGCTGCTCCGGTCGTCGACCCCGCACGCCGCGACCCTGGTGCCGACGCACGGCGACTGGCACCCCCGGAACTGGATCGTGCAGGACGGCCGACTGCGTGCGATCGACTTCGGTCGCTTCGGGTTCCGCCCGGCCGCAGCGGACCTCACCCGCCTGGCGGTCCTGCACTGGGAGGACTCCCCCGAGCTCGAGCACGCGTTCTTCGCGGGCTACGGGTCCGATCCTCGTGACACCGACGACTGGCGCTGGCTCCAGCTGCGTGAGGCGGTCGGGACGGCCGTGTGGGCCTTCGCGGTGCACGACGAGCGCTTCGAACGACAGGGGCACCGGATGCTCGAGAACGCCCTCGCCGCCTTCTGACCCGCCGGAGGTTCAGGCGGACGTTCCGGCGAGGGACCTCCGGTACCAGCGGTCGGAGTACGGCTCGTCGTTGAACGGCTGGACCCGCCGGTAGCCGAGCCGCTCGTACAACGCGCAGGCCTCGGCGAGCTCCCCGCGGGTGTCGAGCTGGACCGTGCCGACGCCGCGCTCCGCGCACGCCCGCTCGACGGCGCGGACCATGCGTCTCCCGATGCCCCGTCCGCGGGCCTCGCCCAGGGTGAACACCTTGGTCAGTTCGGCGACGTCCCCGCGGAAGCGCGCGCCGGCACACGCGACCGGTACCCCGTCGTCGAGGGCGACGAGGAGCACACCGGTCGTGCCCGTGAGGTCGTCGGAGGGCTCGTCGTGGAGTGCCTGGTCGACCTCGTCCTCCGTCGCGGGGCGGCCGTACCACCGCGAGGCGACCTCGGACGTGTACCGGCGGAGGATGCGCGCGGCGGCGGGCGCACCGGGGAGCACGGTCTCGATCGTCAGCACGGGGCGAGCGTACTGCCGCGGGGGAGCGCGCCGAGTCCTTCCGGGCGTACCCGGCCGTTCCGGGCGTGCCTGGTCGATCCGGGCGTACCTGGTCGACCCGGGCGTACCTGGTCGTCCGTTCCCACCAGGTACGCCCGGTTCCACCTTCCATCGCAGCCGCTTTGGGAAAGAACGGGCAGCGCCCCGCCCCGCCCCGCCCCGCCCGAGCGACGTCAGGCGGCGGCTGCAGCCCGCGGGGCGCTCCGCCGCCTGCCGCCCAGGACCCCGGACGCCAACGCGATCCCGAGCAGCACCACCACCCCACCCACGGGCTCGTTCCACCGCAGCGGCTCCCCGAGCACGAGGACCCCGAGCGCCACCCCGACCACCGGCGTCAGGTAGGTCACGGTCGAGGCACGCCCCGCGCCCCACGCGCCGACCAGGCGCGTGTTCCACGCGTAGGCCAGCCCCGTGCCCACCGCACCGAGCGCCACCATCGCGGCCACGATCCTCCAGTCCAGGTCCACCGGCCCGGTCGCGATGACCGGCGCGACGAGCAGCATGAGCAGCGCCGCCAGGGTGAGCTGCACCGTCGCGACCGTCGTCGGGTCCTGCCCGCTGCCGACGCCGAAGCGCCGGAGCCACGCCAGTCCGATGCCGTAGGACGCGGTCATGCCGAGCAGTGCGACCTGGCCGGGGACGGTGGCGAGCACGGCGGGGTCGCCGACCAGGTCCCACGGACCGACGAGCACGAGGACACCCACGATCCCCAGCACGACGCCGCCGAGCTGGCGGCGGCTGAGCCGTTCGGACGGCACCAGCACCGCGAGCGCGAGGAGCGTCATGATCGGCGTCGTGGCGTTGTAGATGCTCGCCAGACCCGACGGCACGGTCTGCTCGGCCCACGCCATCAGCGAGGACGGCACGGCGTTGAGGAACACCGCGACGACGAACAGGTGTCCCCAGACGCGCCGCTCGCGCGGCCACCGTCGACGGGTCGCGAGCAGCACCACGACGAGCGTGAGGGCTCCGAGGACCGTGCGGACGGTGGCGACCTGCTGCGGGGCGAGCCCCTCGAGCCCGATCTTCGCGAAGAAGAAGCTCGAACCCCAGGTGAGGGCGACCAGGACGTAGAGGAGGGCGTTCACGAGCGCTAGCATCGGCCACGTCCGGCACATGTGTCGAACGACTGACCTGCATGACGGCATGAAGGACACGCATGACCCTCTCGATCCCGCAGCTCCGCGCCTTCGTCGCCACCGTGGACGCCGGCTCCTTCACGGGCGCGGCCACCACCCTCGGCGTCGGTCAGTCCGCCGTCTCGCACGCCGTCGCAGGGCTCGAGCGCGAGGTCGGCGGGCCCGTGGTCCGGCGCGGCGGCGCCGCGGTCGCCACCCCGCTCGGCGACCGCATGCTGGCCCACGCCCGCAGCGTGCTCGCCTCGGTCGACGCCCTGGAGGCCGTGGTGCGGCCCGCCACGATCCGCGGCACCGTGCGCCTCGCCGCCGTCCCGACGGTCTGCCAGGGCCTGCTGCCGCGGCTCCGCGAGCTGTGGGCGGTGACGCTGCCGGACGTCGACGTGCAGGTCTACGAGGGTGACGACGACGAGATGGCCGAGTGGCTCGAGGGCGGCACCGTGGACGCCGCCGTGCTCGTCGACCCGGTGCCGGCACCCCACGGGGGCGTGGTCGTCGCACGGGACGAGATGGGCGCGGTCGTCCGGCGCGACCACCCGCTCGCGTCGAGTACTGCGCTGACGCTCGACGACCTGCACGAGGACGGGCTGGTCGCCGGTGGCGGAGGCTGCGAGCACCAGATCCAGCGGATGCACGAGCTCGCCGGGCAACCGTTCCGCTGGGCGCACCGCGTGCGGGAGATGAGCACGATGTTCGGGATGATCCAGCGGGGCGAGGGGGTGTCGATCGTCCCGACGCTCGGGCGGGTGATGCTGCCGGACGACCTGGTGATGCTGCCCGTGGAACCGCGGTACGTGCGGACACTCGTGCTCAGCGGACCGGACTCGCGGCCGTGGCACCCGCTGGCCCGGGCCCTCGTCGACGCGGTGTGACCCCGGCCGCCGCCGTTTCTCCGACCTTCGGCCGATCCGGCGCGGGTGCCGGAGTTCCTAGGCTCGGAGCCGTGACCTCGACCATGCTCCGTCCCGTGCCCCTCGGCCGACGCGTGTGGGCGCAGTCGTGGCGACTCGTGCTCGCGGCACTCGTCGGGCTCACCGCGTTCAGCGCGATCTGGTCGACCCTCGACACCACACGGTGGAGCGAGGCCCGGCTCGGTGCGGCGTTGCTCGTCGACCTCGCGGTCGGGCTCACCGCGCTCGTCCTGGTCCCCTTCCGGCACCGGGCGCCACTGCTCGTCGGCGTGCTCGTCATCGCCGGCAGCACCGTGTCCACCTTCGCGGTCGGCGCGGCCGTCCTCGCGCTGGTCTCGCTCGTCACCCGGCGGCGCCCGGCCGAGATCGCGATCGGGAGTGCGGCGTTCGTGGCCGCCTCGATGTTCGGTGAGGGGCTGTACCCGGTCGAGGACGCCACGCCCCTGTGGCAGGTGCTCGTCGCGGCCGTCGTGCTCACCGCCCTGCTCGTCGCGATCGGCATCGCGATCGGGCAGCGGCGGGCCCTGCTCGACGGGTTGCGCGAACGGGCCGCCCTGCTCGAACGCGACCAGCAGCTCCGCGAGGACCGCGCCCGGGAGCAGGAGCGGGCGCACCTGGCCCGCGAGATGCACGATGTGCTGGGACACCGGCTGTCGCTCGTCGCCCTGCACGCCGGGGCGCTCGAGTACCGCGGCCGGTCGCTGTCACCCGACGAGACGGTCGAGGCCGCCGGGGTCGTCCGGGCCGAGGCGCACGCCGCACTCACCGAGCTCCGCGACGTGCTCGGCGTGCTGCGGGAACCCGGGGACACCGCCGCGCTCGCCGGAGCCGCTCCCCCGCAGCCGACCCTGCGCGACCTCCCCGCGCTGCTCGACGAGGCGCGGTCCTCGGGCGCCGTGGTGTCGGCGACCGTCGACGAGGCCGTCACCGCCGCGCCGGACACCGTCGGGCGGCACGCCTACCGGGTGGTGCAGGAAGCGCTCACGAACGCCCGCCGACACGCTCCGGGGCAGCCCGTCACCGTCACGGTCGACGTGCTCCACGGCCCGGCGCTGCGCGTGCGGGTGGGCAACCCGACGGTGGGCCCCGCGAGCACCGGCGACGGCGCTCCCGGCGGTCACGGCCTGCGGGGCCTGGCGGAACGGGCCCGGCTCGTCGGTGGGACCTTCACGGCCGGTCGCGACGACGACGGCACCCACGTGGTCGAGGCGGTGCTCCCGTGGACGGCGTGAGCGCACCGATCCGGGTCGTCCTCGTCGACGACGACCACCTCGTCCGGGCCGGGCTCCGACTGCTCCTGAGCGGCGACGACGGCATCGAGGTCGTCGGCGAGGCCGGCGACGGACTCGAGGCCGAGGGCGTGATCGCCTCCGCAGCACCCGACGTCGTGCTCATGGACATCCGGATGCCCCGCTGCGACGGCCTCGTCGCCACCGAACGAGAGCTCCGGAAGCAGCCGGAGCTGGCCGTGCTCGTCCTGACCACCTTCCAGGACGACGACCTCGTGCTCGGAGCGCTGCAGCGGGGCGCCCGGGGCTTCCTGCTCAAGGACACCCCGCCGCACGACCTCGTCCACGCGGTCCGGACGGTCGCCGCCGGGCGGTCGATCCTGTCGCCGTCGGTGCTCGACCGCGTCATCGCCGTCGCGGCGAGCGCCCCGACCGGGACGGAAGGTGGGACGGCCGCCGTCGCGACCGCCGCGGCCGACGGGGCCACCGAGCGCGCGCTCCTGGCCACCCTGACCGACCGCGAGACCGAGGTCGCCCTCGCCGTGGCCGCCGGAGCCTCGAACGCACAGGTCGCCGCGGACCTGTTCGTGAGCCTGGCCACCGTGAAGACCCACGTGGGGCACGTGTACGAGAAGTTCGGCGTCGACAACCGGGTGCAGCTCGCCCTGGTCGTGCACGCCGCCCGCCGCGGAGCCTGAACACCCGTCGGGCACCGTCGGCAGGATGGACCGGTGCCCGAGATCCACGTGAAGACGTTCCGCGACCCCGACGAGGCGACCGCCGAGGCCGCCGGACTGGCCTGGCTCGCCGAGGCCGAGGAGACCGGCGGCACCCGGATCGCCCGCGTGCTCGACCACCCGGAGCCGACCGTGCTCCACCTCGAGCAGATCCGCGACGGCAGCCCGACGCGGGCGCAGGCCGAGCGCTTCGGTCGCTCGCTCGCACGCACCCACGCCGCCGGTGCCGATCACTGGGGTGCGCCCTCGCCCGGGTTCCCGACCCGCGGCGGCCTGCGGATGGGCCGGTCACGGACGCCGTTCACGAGTGCCGCCGACGCACCGGCCACCTGGGGCGCGTTCTTCGCCGAGTACCGCATCCGGGACTTCGTGCAGCGCATCGTCGACCGCGGTGGCTTCGACGCTGCCGAGGCCGCGGTGTTCGACCGCGTGGCCGACCGGCTCGAGGACGGCACGCTCGGCTCCCCGCAGCCCCGGCTCGTCGGCGACGCTCCGGCGCGCATCCACGGCGACCTCTGGGCGGGGAACGTCCTGTGGCCCACGGACTCCTCGGAACCGACCGGTGCGGTGCTCATCGACGCAACGCCGCACGGCGGGCACGCGGAGACCGACCTGGCACTGCTGGCGCTGTTCGGACTCCCCCGGCTCGAGACGGTGCTCGCCGGGTACGACGCCGAGTCCCGCTTGGCGGACGGCTGGCAGGAGCGCGTCGAGCTCCACCAGCTCGCGCCGCTGCTGCTGCACGTGTACCTGTTCGGCGGCTCGTACACCGACCACGCGTTGCGCGCCGCCCGCCGCTACGCCTGACGCCGCGGGGCGTCCACAGCGGCGGGGACGCAGGTGTGTCACCTACGCTGGCGCGATGGCGGTGGAGCAGACGGGTGGCCCGGTCCTCGCGTTGTTCGACGTGGACAACACGCTCGTGCACGGCGCGAGCGCCTTCCACCTGGTCCGTGGCCTCCGGGCCGCCGGACTGATCACCCTGCGCGACATCGTCAGCGCCGGGTGGAAGCACGCGCGGTTCAAGGTGCGCGGGGAGGACGACCGGCACCTCGCCGCGGCGCAGACCCGCGGGCTCGAGGTCATCACCGGCATCACCGTCACCGACATGGCCCGGTTGGCCGACGACGTGTGGGAGCGCCACACGGAACCGAGCGTCTGGCCGGAGACCGCCGCGCTCGCGCGGGAGCACCTCGCGAAGGGCCACCAGGTCTGGCTCGTCACCGCGACGCCGACGTTCCTCGCCGACGTGATCGCGCGGAGCCTCGGCCTGACCGGTGCCCTGGGCAGCGTGTTCGAGGTGCAGGACGGCGTGTACACGGGCCGCCTCGACGGGGCATTCCTGCACGGCGAGCAGAAGGCCGTCGCCGCCCGGGCGCTCCTGGCGAGGACCGGTGCCGACCCCGCGATCTGCTGGGCCTACTCGGACTCGCGGCACGACATCCCGCTCCTCTCGCTCGTCGGGAACCCCGTCGTGGTGAACCCGGACCAACAGCTCGCGACACACGCGCGCACCGCTGGGTGGCCGTCGATGCGGCTGCAGCGCGCGAGCATCCGCCAGGCCCGCCGACGGGTCCGCCGCGAGGCCGCCTCCGGCACCGGTACCGCTACCGACACCGGCACCGGCACCGGCACCGTGCAGCGCTCTTAGGGAGCACCGAGGGAACACATCGGATCGGCCGACCCGGACCGGCGATCGTCGTCGACATGACCACCTACCCGACCCCCGCGACCGACCGTCCGGGCCGCGCCCACCCCGGTGGGAGCACCGCCGCCCGGGTCCGTCGACGCCAGCCCCTCGTCCGTCTGTTCGCCGGCGAGCGCGAGGACGCCCGCTGGCTCCGCCCGGCGTTCTGGGCGCTCCTCGTCCTGACCGCCGTCGTGTACCTGTGGGACCTCAGCATCTCCGGGTACGCGAACAGCTTCTACGCCGCCGCCGTGCAGGCCGGCACGAAGTCCTGGAAGGCGTTCTTCTTCGGCTCCCTCGACTCGTCGAACTTCATCACCGTCGACAAGCCCCCGGCCTCGCTGTGGGTGATGGTGCTGTCAGCCCGGGTGTTCGGCTTCTCGTCGACCAGCCTGCTGCTCCCCCAGGCGCTCATGGCCGTCGGCTCCGTCGCCCTGGTGTGGGGCACGGTCCGGCGGACCCTCGCCCGCCTCGGTGCGACGACCGCGAACGTCGGTGCGCTGCTCGCCGGCTTCGTCGTCGCCGCGACCCCGGCCGCCGCGCTGATGTTCCGCTTCGACAACCCGGACGCGCTCCTCGTCCTGCTCATGACCGCGGGCGCGTACTGCACCGTCCGGGCGCTCCCGAGGGGCAGCTGGCGGTGGATCGCCCTCGCCGGTGTCGCCCTCGGCTTCGCGTTCCTGACGAAGATGCTGCAGGGCCTGCTCGTCCTGCCGGCGTTCGGCCTCGTGTACCTGTTCGCCGCACGCACGAGCTGGGGCCGGCGCGCGATCGGCCTCGGCATCGCCGCGGTCTCGCTCGTCGTGTCCGCGGGTTGGTGGGTGGTCGCCGTGGCGCTGTGGCCCGCGGAGTCGCGCCCGTACATCGGTGGGTCCACCGACAACACGGTCCTCGACCTGGTGTTCGGCTACAACGGCCTCGGCCGCATCTTCGGCGGCTCGGGCAACGGCGGCGGCGGGGGCGGCACGGGCGGAGGCGGCACCGCGGGCTCGTCGTTCGGCGGTGCGACCGGGTTGAACCGCCTGTTCTCGTCCGAGATGGGCCTCGAGATCTCCTGGCTCCTGCCCGCCGCGCTCGTCGCGCTCGTCCTCGGCCTGGTGGTCGTCGGTCGTCGGCACCTCGCCGATCCGGCACGCGCCGGTCTGGTGCTGTGGGGCGGCTGGCTGATCGTCACCGGTCTGGTCTTCTCGTTCATGTCCGGCACGATCCACCCGTACTACACGGTCGCGCTCGCCCCGGCGATCGCCGGCCTGGTCGGCACCGGTGGTGCGCTCCTCTGGCACGCCCGCGAGCGTGTCACCGGTCGCCTCGGCCTCGCCGCGATGGTCGGCGGGACGGCGTTCTGGAGCTGGTGCCTGCTGAACGAGGACCCGACCTGGCTGCCCTGGCTCCGATGGGTGGTGCTCGCCGGTGGGCTCCTGTCCGCCGCGGCGATCGTCGTCGGCAGCGTGCCCACCCTCCGGAAGGCCGTCACCGTCGGCGTCCTCGCCGGCACCCTGTTCGGGCTGACCGGCACGACCGCGTACGCGCTCGCCACGACGACCGTCGCGCACTCCGGGTCCATCCCGAGCGTCGGCCCGGCGGGCAGCGGCTCCGGTGGGACGGGCGGCGCAGCAGGATTCCCCGGCGGCGGTGGCGGTGGACAGCCGGGAGGCGCGGGAGGCCCCGGCGGGTCGACTGACGGCACGCAGACGGACGGCTCCCAGGACGGTGGCGGCCCGGGCGGGCAGGGCACGCAGCAGGACGGGACGGACGGCTCCCGGCAGGGCCCGGACAGCGGCGGGCAAGCGCCGACCGGCTCGGCTCCTGCGGGGACGGGCGACGGCGTCCCGACGATGCCGGGCAGTTCCGGCTCCGGCTCCGCGACCTCGGAGGACGGTGCCCCGACCGGCGGCGGCGGGATGGGTGGTGGCGGTGTGACGACGTCGTCGGCACTGACGAAGCTGCTCGCCGCCTCGGACGCGAAGTGGTCGGCCGCGGTGAACGGCTCGCAGTCGGCCGCGCAGCTCGAGCTCGACACCGACACCGCCGTGATGGCCATCGGCGGCTGGTCGAGCGACCCCACGCCGACCCTGGCCGAGTTCCAGGCCTGGGTCGCGGCCGGTGACATCGGCTACTACGTGTCCTCGGGCTCCGGCGGCGGGATGGGTGGCGGCTCGTCGACCGCGAGCGCGATCCAGGAGTGGGTCGCCGCGCACTACGAGGCGACCACGGTCGGCGGCCAGACCGTCTACGACCTGAGCGCGTCGAAGTGACGGCATCGACGTGACCGACGACGAGGACACGGCGGTGGCTAGGCTCCGGTGCATGGCGGCCCGACCACTCCGACGCACCGACGGCAGCCCCGTCCGGGTCCTCGTCGTCGACGACGAGCACGCGCTCGCCGATGCCGTCGCCCTCGCGTTCGAGGGCGACGGCTGGGCCGTGCGGGCGGTGCACCGCGGGCGGGACGTGCTCTTCGCGGCGCGGGAGTTCCTGCCCGACGTGCTCGTGCTCGACGTGATGCTGCCGGACATCGACGGCTTCGAGGTGCTCGAGCGGCTCCGGGACGCCCGGGACCCCGTGCGGGTGCTGTTCCTCACCGCCCGGGACGCCCCCGAGGACCGGCTCGCCGGACTCACCGGCGGCGGCGACGACTACCTGACGAAGCCCTTCGGCATCGACGAGCTGCTCGTCCGCGCCCGCATCCTGGCCCGGACCGCACCGCAGGTGGTCGCGGCACCGGGGTCGTCCGCGGTCGTGGTCGGCGACCTCCGGCTCGACGAGGAGGACCGCTCGGTGCTGCGCGACGGCGAGCCGATCGAGCTCACGCCGACCGAGTACGAGCTCCTCCGCCACCTCGCCCGGAACGCGAACCGGGTGCTGTCCCGCGAGCAGATCCTGGCGAGCGTGTGGGGCATGGACTTCGGCACGTCGTCGAACCTCGTCGACATGTACGTCTCGTACCTGCGGCGGAAGCTCGACGCCGGACGCGAGCCGATGCTGCAGACGGTCCGGGGCGCCGGCTACGTGCTGCGGCCGACGCCGTGAGCCGTCCCGACGGGGCGGGGCGTGCCTCCCGACCGGTGCGCACCCCGTCGCTGCGCTGGCGGATCGTCGGAGCCGTGGCGCTGCTGCTCGTCGCGACGAACGTCGTCGTCGGCGCGGTGACCGTGATCGCGTACCGCGAGTACCTGGTCGGACGGCTCGACGCGGAGCTGGCGACGGCGGCGGGCCGGACCCCGGGCGGGCAGCCGCCGTCCGGACCGCCCCCGGAGTCCTCCGGCGGTCAGCAGGACCCGGACAACCGGTTCATCGGGGCGCCGGGACAGGCGGCCGACACCGTCGTGGCGGTCCTGCGCGACGGTGACGCCGTGCTCGCCGGGTACACGGACGGTGCCGGTGCGCAGCACGGTCTCAGCCGAGCGCAGGAGGCCGTGCTCGCGGACGTCGCACCGGATGCGACCCCCACGACGGTCTCGCTGGGGTCGCTCGGGGCGTACCGGGCGCAGGCGGTCACCCGCGGCGGCGACGTCTTCGTGACGGCGCTGCCCCTCGGGGACCTGCGCGCGTCGGTCGTCCGACTCGTCGTCGTCATCGGGAGCACCACGCTGCTCGCACTCCTCGTCGCGGCGTGGGCGCTGACCCTGGCCGTCCGACGATCGCTGCGTCCGCTCGAGCGGGTCGCCTCCGTCGCGTCGAGCGTCACCGCGCTGGACCTCGAACGCGGAGACGCCGACATCGCCGCCCGGGTGCCCTCCGTGGACCTCGTGGTCAGCCGCGAGGTCGGGCAGGTCGGCACCGCGCTCAACCGGCTGCTCGGCCACGTCGGCCGCGCGCTGACCGTCCGACGGGACGCCGAGCGGGGCATGCGCACCTTCGTCGCCGACGCCTCGCACGAGCTGCGCACGCCGATCGCGACCGTCCGCGCCTACGCCGAGCTGTCGGCCGGTTCGCAGGACGTCGCAGCGCTGCAGCGGAACGCCGAACGGATCGGCCGCGAGGCGGTGCGGATGGGCGACCTGGTCGAGGAGCTCCTGCTGCTCGCCCGGCTCGACGCCGCGACACACGACGGCGCGGCGCCCGACGCCGCGGCCCTCACCGCCCGGCCCGGGACGGTGCACGAGGAGGTCGACCTCACCGCCACGGTGGTCGAGGCCGTGATGGACGCACGAGCCACCGCACCCGACCACCGGTGGATGCTGCAGCTCGCCGACGACCGCCCGCTGACGGTGTCCGGCGACCCGGGGCAGCTGCGGCGCGCCGTCACGAACCTGCTCGCGAACGCGCGGACGCACACCCCGGCGGGGACGACCGTCGTGGTGTCGCTGCAACGGGTCCCGCGCACCGGGGGCGACGAGGCCGCGACGGGTGGGCTCGCACGGCTGGTCGTGGCGAACGACGGACCCCCGATCGACGCCGAGGTCCTGCCGGTGCTGTTCGACCGCTTCACCCGGGGCTCGTCGTCCCGCTCGCGGGAGCACGGGACGAGCGGCCTCGGACTGGCGATCGTCCGCGCGGTCGTGACCGCACACGGTGGGAGCGTCCGGGTCGTGTCGGAGCCGGGACGGACCGCGTTCACGGTCGACCTGCCGGAGGTCGGCGACCGATCCGACGCATGACGATCCCGGTGCACGATCCCCGCGGACCGCGAACCAGGATCGTCACGCCTACCCGCTCCCGCTTCCTCGTCTGCCACGGGTACGCTGCGGGCACCGGCGGAAGGGGAACGCGATGGACCAGCGACACGGCGACCTGCGGGACGGCGACCTGCGCAGCGGCGACCTGCGGGACGGCGACCTGCGCAGCGGCGACCTGCGGGACGGTGACCCGCGCGGGACGGACCAGCGGTTCACCCGTCTGCCGGAGCGTGCCCGACCCGAGGACCTGGTCGTCGAGGTCCCGGCGTTCGAGGACGACCGACCCCAGCCCGAACCCGAGCCGCCGGCCGCCGCCCCCGAGCTCGTCGCCGCGACCCGCTTCGCGCAGACCTCGCACGCGATGCCGACGATCCGGCGGACGCAGACGCGCGCGGGGCTCTGGATCGCGGGCGTGCCGATCGCGGCGCTCGCCGTCGTCGCGATCGTGCAGATCGTGCTCGGCGTCACCGGCTGAGCCCTCCGACCGCTTCTTAGGGGCACCACAGGGTGCTGCTGCGGTCCGCATCGACGCGCTGCCGAGCCTGGGCGGCATGACGGAAGCAGCCACCCCCCACGACAGCAGCACCCCGCTCGACAGCAGCACCGCGCTCGACATCGACATCGTCGTGCCCTGCCACGACGAGCAGGGCACGCTCGCCGCCCACGTCCGACGTCTGCACCACTTCTGCCGGACGTCGTTGCCGCACACCTGGCGCATCACGATCGCCGACAACGCCTCGACCGACGACACCGGGCGCATCGCCGACGACCTCGCCGCGATGCTGCCCGAGGTGCACGCCGTCCACCTGCCGCTCAAGGGTCGCGGCCGCGCCCTCAAGGCGGTCTGGGCAGCATCCCCGGCCGCCGTGCTCGTCTACGTGGACGAGGACCTGTCGACCGACCTCGCGGCGCTCGAACCGCTCGTCGCACCGCTGCTCTCCGGCCACTCCGACGTGGCGATCGGCACGCGGCTCGCGGGGTCCTCCCGGGTCGTGCGCGGCGGCAAGCGCGAGTTCATCTCCCGCTCGTACAACCTGCTCCTCCGCAGCACGATGGGCGTGTCGTTCTCCGACGCCCAGTGCGGGTTCAAGGCGATCACCCGCCAGGCCGCCGACCACCTGCTGCCCCTCTGCGAGGACGACGCGTGGTTCTTCGACACCGAGCTCCTGGTGCTCGCCGAGCACGCGGGGCTGCGCGTCCACGAGGTCCCGGTCGACTGGGTCGACGACGTGGACTCCTCGGTGCACATCGCGTCGACCGCAGCCGAGGACCTCAAGGGCATGTGGCGGGTCTCCCGGGGGCTCGCGACCGGGCGCATCCCGATCGACCCGGTGTACGACGCCATCGGCCGGCAGCCCTTCACGACACCGCACGTGGGGATCGTCGGTCAGCTCCTGCGCTTCGGGACCATCGGCGTGCTGTCCACGGTCGCCTTCGCGCTGCTCTACGCACTGTTCCGGCCCGCGATCGGTGCGCAGACGGCGGACTTCCTCGCGCTGCTCCTCACCGCGATCGGCAACACCGCTCTGAACCGCCGCTTCACCTTCGGAGTCCGAGGGCGGGCGGGGGCCGGCGTCCACCACGTGCAGGGACTCGTCGTGTTCGGCATCGCCTGGGCGATCACCGCCGGGTCGCTCGTCCTGCTGCACACGACCGTGCCCGGGGCGTCGCACGGCGCCGAGGTCCTGGTGCTCACCGGCGCGAACCTCGTCGCGACCCTGGTGCGCTTCGTCCTCTTCAAGGCGTGGGTGTTCCGTACGAGGCGGCGTCCCGTGCTCGTGCGCCCCGGCGGCCCCACGGCAGCCGTCGCCGACGCTGCCGGCCCGATCGCGACGACGGCGACCGCCGCGTCGGCGGCCCGGCGGGTCGACGAGCCGGCGGCCTGAGCCGCCGCAGCAAGCGGCGCACCGTGGACGGCGCGGCACGCGGCACGGCGCTCGCGGCACAACCGGAAGCACGTCGCGCCACGGGTTCCCGTGGCGCGACGTGCTTACGGTTGTGCCCAAGCAGACAGAACCGCGGGAGCAGAACGGCACCGGCACCGAGAACGGCACCGGCACCGGCACCGGCACCGGAACCGGCCGCGCACCGGACGGGAGGCGCGTGGCCGGACCGCCGCGCGCCTCCCGTCCGGCCGGTCTGTTGCACCCGCGGTATACCAAGCCGTAGCATCGGCTCACCGCACCACCCCCACACAGGGCCACGACCGCCACCACCGGTCCGCCCGCGGCGAGCGCTCCACCGATGCAGCCCTGGCCGTCCGCTGCCGTCTGAGCCCCACTGGACCCGCACGTGAACCCCTCCCCCTTCGGTCTGTACGACCCTGCCCGCGAGTCGAGCGACTGCGGCGTCGGCTTCATCACCCGCCTCGACGGGGTGCCGACCCACGACGTCATCGTCCGCGGTGACGAAGCGCTCTGCTCGATCCCGCACCGGGGCGGCAAGTCCGCCGAGGGCGTCGGTGACGGCGCCGGCGTGAGCATCGACCTGTCGGTGGAGTTCTTCAGCGCGATCACCGGCGAGGAGCTCGTCGCCGGGCACTTCGGCGTCGCGAACTGCTTCGTGCCGGCCGACCCCGACGAGCGTGCCGCCGCCGTGCAGACCGTGACCGACGCGATCGAGCACGAGGGGTTCACGCTGCTGCTCGTCCGCGACGTCCCCGTCGACCACTCGGTCGCCCGTCCCGAGGCCGAGCAGTACCAGCTGCCGATCGTGCAGTGGGTGTTCCGCGCGCCCGAGGGGTGGTCCCGCACCGACGTCGACGCCGCGGCGAACCGCGCCCTGCTCGCCGTCGAGCGCGTGTCCTACACGCAGGCGGCCGAGGCCCGTGCCCCGCACGCCGCGCTCTACCCGCTGTCACTCAGTGCCCGCACGCAGATCCTCAAGGGCCGACTGAACTCGGGCGAGGTGATCTCGTACTTCCGCGACCTCACGGACCCGCGGCACTCGGTGCGCACGCTCTACTTCCACACGCGGTTCTCGACGAACACCGAGCCGCACCCGACCATGGCGCAGCCGTTCCGGTTGATGGCGCACAACGGTGAGCTCAACACCGACCGGAAGAACCGGCTGTCGGACGAGGCACTCGCCGCCGCCCGCACCCGCAGCATCGTCCGTCCTCCCGGACAGTCGGACTCGAGCCGGCTCGACCAGACCCTGCAGAGCCGCGTGTTCGACGACGGGCTCGAGATCGTCGAGGCCGTCGTCACGCTCATGCCGCCGGCGTGGGAGAACGACCGCACCCTGACGGCCGACGTCCGGGACATGCTCGAGTACTTCTCGCTGTACGAGGAGAAGAACGACGGCCCGGCTGCCGTGATCTTCAGCGACGGCGACGTCGTCGGCGCGCGGCTCGACCGACTGGGGCTCCGTCCCCTGCGGACCGTGCAGACGGACGAGTACCTCATGGTGGCGTCCGAGTCCGGCCAGGTGACGTTCCCGGCCGACGAGGTCGTGCACCGCGGTCGCATCGAGGCCGGCGGCATGCTCGTCGTCGACCACCGCACCGGGTCGGTGATGCGCACGGACGAGGTCCTGCGGATGCTCGCCGCCCGTCGCGACTACGGGACGCTGCTCGACGCCGCCCGCGTGCACCTCGACGACCTGCCGGCGCCGGCCTACGACCGCGGCACCAGCACGCTGGGCTACGACGGCGACCTGTCGCTCGCGGGCCGCTACGTGGCGTACTCGCTGAACCAGGAGAGCTTCCGGTTCATGCTCGACCCGATGCTCGCCACCGGCTCGGAGCGCATCTCGGCGATGGGCTACGGCAACGCCATCAACGCGCTGAGCGACACCGAGGGCGGCATGGCGAAGTACTTCTCGCAGCGCTTCGCCCAGGTGACGAACCCGCCGCTCGACTCGATCCGCGAGGCCGACGGCATGTCGATGCGGGTCGCCCTCGGCAGCAAGCCGGACGGTACGGGCAGCGCGTCCGGCACGTCGAGCCGGCAGATCGTCGTGGACTCCCCCGTCCTCGGGCACCTCGACATGGTCCGCCTGCGCGACCAGACGATCGTGCCGCTCGAACGGTTCGACATGCTCTACGTGCCGGTCGTCGACGACGAGCAGGCGAACGCGGACGCCGTCCGTACCGCGACCGAACGGCTGGCCGGTGCCGTCGTGGCCTTCGCCGAGCGCCAGGGCGGGATCGCGGTCCTGACCGACCGCTCGGTGTCGTCGACGCACGCACCCCTCCCCGTGATCCTCGCCGTCGCCGCCGTCAACCAGCGACTCATCGAGACCGGTCTGCGCCTGCGGGTGTCCGTGGTCGCCGAGTCCGGCCAGCTGCCGTCCTCGCACCACGTGGCCACCGCCCTGGGCTTCGGGGCCTCGGCCGTGTACAGCCTGTCCGCGCGGCTCCGCGCGGAGGAGAAGTACCCCGCCGCCCCCGCACCCGCCGGCCAGCTCACCGAGACGGATGCCGCCCTCGAGCGCTTCCGCAAGGCGGCCGAGAAGGCGCTGGCGAAGACGATGGGCCGCGTCGGCCTGTGCACCGCCGAGAGCTACATCGGCGGCGAGTTCTTCGAGCCGAACTACCTCGACACCGGCGACGACCTGTTCGCCCGGGTCTTCCCGCACATGGCCGCTCCGGTCGGCGGTGTCGGCTTCGCCCGCATCGCCCAGGCGTCCACCGAGTGGCACGAGCGCGCGCGCTCGGTCGCCACCGAGGGCCAGGTCCCCCTGCTCGGCCTGTTCAAGGAGCGGTCGGACGGCGCCGGACACTCGTTCGGCGTCGCGAGCGTCCGCGGCTTCGGCGGCATGACCGAGGAGCGCCCGGCCTTCGAGCGCTCCGGTGACTCCGACGCGCTGCGGCTGCTCACGCTCCGGCAGCTCGACGACTCGTTCGGCATCTCGGACACGGCGTACCGGAACACCGGCTACGACCGGCTGAGCGACGCCGAGATCGACGCGCACCGCGTCACGCCGGGCTACGTCACGTTCCTGCAGACCACGCACGACGAGCGTTCCCGCCGCCCGGCGGCCCTGCGCGACGTGCTCGCCCTGCCCGCGGACGTCACCGGCATCGACGAGGCGTCGGACTTCGCGCGCGAGCTCGGCCGCTTCTCGACCACCGGGAACGCGAGCATCACGGTGCGCGGGCTGTCCGGCTCGCGGTCTTCCTCGGAGGACTCCCTGCCGGGAGGCACGACCCGCTTCACCCTGCGGCTCACCTCGACGGGGCCCACGGGCGCACTGCGCCACCGGGCCCTCGCGGACGGGCTCGCCCTGCTGCACCCCGGCACGGTCGACGTCGACGTCGTCGCCGACGACGAGGTGACGCTGCGCGCCACCGGTGCGGCCGCCGACCTGCTCGGCCTGCTGCAGCAGGCACCGGCGAGCGTCGACGTGGCCGAGGTCCAGCCCGCGCACGAGATCACCCGGACCCTGGCGTCCGGTGCGATGAGCCACGGCGCCCTCGTCGCGACCGCACACGAGGCCGTCGCCCACGGCACGAACATGGTCGGCGGCATGTCGAACTCGGGCGAGGGCGGCGAGCACCACTCCCGCTACGGCACGATCCGCGGCTCGCGCATCAAGCAGTTCGCCTCGGGTCGGTTCGGCATCTGGGCGGGCTACCTGGCCGACCCGATGCTCGAGGAGCTCGAGATCAAGATCGGCCAGGGCGCGAAGCCCGGCGAGGGCGGGCAGCTCCCCGCACCCAAGGTCACGGTGGACATCGCCGCGGCCCGGGGTGGAACGCCCGGCGTCGAGCTCATCTCGCCGCCGCCGCACCACGACACGTACTCGATCGAGGACCTCGCGCAGCTCATCCACGACTGCAAGGCCGCCCGGGTCCGCGTGGTCGTGAAGCTCGTGTCCTCCGAGGGCATCGGCACGATCGCGGTCGGCGTCGCGAAGGCCGGCGCGGACGTCATCAACGTCGCGGGCAACACCGGCGGCACCGGCGCCGCGGCCGTCACGAGCCTGAAGTACGCCGGACGCTCCGCGGAGATCGGTGTGGCCGAGGTGCACCAGGCCCTCGTCGCGAACGGCCTGCGCCAGAAGGTCACGCTCCGCTGCTCCGGTGCGCACCAGACCGGCTCGGACGTCGTCACGAGTGCGCTGCTCGGCGGGGACTCGTTCGAGTTCGGCACGACCGCGCTCATGATGCTCGGCTGCGTGATGGCGAAGAACTGCAACGTGAAGTGCCCGGCGGGCCTGACCACGAACGCCGAGGCCTTCGAGGGCGACCCCCGAGCGCTCGCGCAGTACCTGCTCAACATCGCGCACGACGTCCGGCAGATCCTCGCGCGACTCGGCCTGCAGTCCCTCCGCGAGGCCCGGGGTCGCACCGACCTGCTGCAGCTCCTCGACCACCCGGCGTCCGTCGGCCGGCTGGACGTGCGGAACCTGCTCGCGCAGGTGCCCGAGAAGGTCGTCACCGACCCCGAGTACCTCGAGAAGGACTACCGCACCGACGACGCCCTGATCGACCAGGTGCGGGCCGCGCTCGTCGACGGGCACGAGCACGCCCTGACCGTGGACGGCATCGGCCTGGGCAACGCCGACAAGTCGGTCGGCGGGCAGCTCGGGATCGACGTCGAGCGCCTCCTCAACCACGAGCT
Source organism: Curtobacterium sp. P97 (assembly GCF_023712445.1). Taxonomy (NCBI): domain Bacteria; kingdom Bacillati; phylum Actinomycetota; class Actinomycetes; order Micrococcales; family Microbacteriaceae; genus Curtobacterium; species Curtobacterium sp. P97. The sequence continues at coordinate 181,117 of NZ_JAMAYF010000007.1, forward strand.
GCGGGACGTCGACCTGTCGGGCCACCCGGCGGTCACCACCGACGACCGCGGTCGCCGTCGCCTGGTCGACGGCGCGGTGACGGTCCGCACCCACGGCGCTGCCGGGCAGTCGTACGGCGTCTTCACGAACGACGGCACGACGCTCGAGCACACCGGCACGGCGAACGACGGTGTCGGCAAGAGCCAGTCCGGCGGACGCATCGTCGTCCGTGCCCCGGGCGGCGGGAGCGCCGAGCGCGGCGGCAACGTCCTCGTCGGCAACTTCGCGCTGTTCGGCGCCACCGGCGGACGCACGTTCGTCGAGGGCGAGGCCGGCGACCGGTTCGCCGTCCGGAACTCGGGCGCGACGGCGGTGGTGGAGGGCCTCGGCGACTTCGGCTGCGAGTACATGACCGGCGGCGCCGTGCTCAACCTCGGCGGCTACGGCAAGGGCCTCGGCAACGGCATGTCCGGCGGGTTCCTGTACCAGTACGACCCGTCGGGAGCGGTGACCGAGCGCGCGAGCACCGACTCGCTCCTCGTCTTCCCCGTCACGGAGACCGAGCGCGGTGCGTTCCACGAGGCCGCGGCGAAGCTGCTGCTCGAGTGGCACCTCGAGGCCACCGGGTCCGCCCTCGCCGAGCGGCTGCTCGCGGACTGGGCGACCACCCGCGAGCACGTGTTCGTCGGGATGCCGCGCGCGCTCCTGCTCAGCCAGGACGCCGACGAGATCCTCGCCGCCGCGACGCGGAACGAGCTCCTCGACGAGCTCGCGACCTCGGTGGCGACGGCCAAGCTCCGGGCGTTCAAGGTGGACTACCGCGACCAGCGGACGGTGCTCGACGGCCGCGCTCCGGCGCTCGGTGACCAGGGCGAGGACACGTTCTCGCTGCTGTCGTCGTACACGGTGCTCGGGGTGGCGCAGGACGTCGCGCAGGAACGTGTGCCGGGTGCCGCGCCGAGCGACCCCCGGGTGACCGAGGCGGTGCGCAACCTCGTCCTGACCGAGGACTTCCAGGTGAAGCAGCGCGTCGTCAAGTACCTCCGCGGCACGTTCGACCGGTTCGCCGACGACGAGCTCGCGACCCTCATCGCCGTCAAGCGGCTCGACGACGCCAAGCGTGCCCTCGCACAGCGGAACAACCGCAGCGCGGACATGCCCGGTACCACGGGGTGGATCATGCACCAGAACGCCAAGAACGCCGGCCGTGTCCGCGCCGCCCGCTTCGACGAGCTGCTCGCGACCGCGGCGCTCGAGGACATCGCCGCCCGCGCCCCGCAGGCCCCCGTCGAGGCGGTGTCGGCATGAGCACGCTTCCCCCCACCGGGCAGCTGATCCCGGTCGACGCCCCGTTCTCGGCAGCGCAGGAGTCGTGGCTCGCCGGGTTCATCGCCGGCATCGCGGCCGCGGGCAAGCGTGCCACCGGCGGTGCCCCGACCACGACGGTGGACGTGCTCTTCGGGACGCAGACCGGCAACGCCGAGTTCCTCGCCGACGAGCTCGTCACCGGCGCGAAGGCGCGCGGGCTCGGCGGACGGGCGACACCGCTCGACGCCGTGACGCCGGAGCAGCTCGCCGGCATGTCGCACGTGCTCGTCGTCACCTCGACGTACGGCGAGGGCGAGATGCCCGACAACGCCGGCCTGTTCTGGGACGCGGTCCAGGCCTCGACGGTCCCCCGGCTCGAGGGGCTGCAGTACGCGGTGCTCGGGCTCGGCGACACGAGCTACGACGAGTTCTGCCAGGCCGGGAAGCTCCTCGACCTGCGGTTCGAGCAGCTCGGCGCGACCCGCATCCACGACCGCGTCGACTGCGACGTCGACTTCGAGGATCCCGCGGCGCTCTGGAGCGCGGCGGTCCTCGACCGGCTGGCGGCCGAGGCCGGAGCGCAGCCCTGGGCGGACGGCCCCGCCGCAGCCGCGACCACGTCGTCCGCCGCAGCGGGCGCGTCGGAGGCGGGCCGCGCCTCCCGGCCGGGATCGCAGTGGAACAAGCGCAACCCGTACCGAGCCCCGCTCGTCGTGAACCGGCTGCTCTCCTCGCCGCGCAGCGCGAAGGAGATCCGGCACGTCGAGTTCGACCTCGGCACCTCGGGCATCGAGTACCGCGCCGGCGACGCCCTCGCGGTGGTACCGCACAACGACCCCGCGCTCGTCGACCAGCTGCTCGAACACCTCGGGGCCGACGGGGCCGCCGTGTTCGACGGACGGCCGCTCGCCGAGGTCCTGCGCACCGAGCGCGAGATCCGGACGCCGTCGAAGGACCTCGTGGCCGACCTCGTGCAGCGCGCACCGGCGTCGGAGCTCGCGGCGGTCGTGTCGCACGGGGACAAGCACGAGCTCGACCGGTGGCTCTGGGGCCGCGACGTCCTCGACCTGCTCCGGGACGCCGGTACCGCGGCGCCGTCGATGGAGGAGCTGCTCCCGAACCTCCGCGGGCTGCAGGCGCGGCAGTACTCGATCTCGTCGAGCCCGCTGGCGCACCCGGACCGCATCCACCTGACGATCGCGTCCGTCCGCTACGGCGACGCGCACCGGTCCCACGCCGGCGTCGCGTCGACGTACCTGGCCGACCGGGTGCAGGCCGACGGTGAGGTCGACGTGTACCTCCAGCCGAACGCCGCGTTCGGGGTCCCCGCCAACGGCGACGCCCCGATGGTGATGATCGGCCCCGGCACCGGCATCGCCCCGTTCCGCGGGTTCCTGCACGAGCGGGCAGCGGCCGGTGCGACCGGGCGGAACTGGCTGTTCTTCGGCGACCAGCACCGCGAGACCGACTTCGTGTACGAGGACGAGCTCACCGCGATGCAGGCGTCGGGCGTGCTCACCCGGCTCGACCTGGCGTTCTCGCGCGACCAGGCCGAGAAGGTCTACGTGCAGACGCGGATGCGCGAGCAGGCGGCGGAGCTCTTCCGGTGGCTCGAGGACGGGGCGCACGTGTACGTGTGCGGCGATGCCTCGCGCATGGCGAAGGACGTCGAGCAGGCGCTCCTGGAGGTCATCGCGACCGGTCGGGGCCGCGGGGACGACGACGCGCAGGCGTACCTGGCGGACCTGCGGCGCGCGAAGCGCTACGTCCGCGACGTCTACTGAGCGGCGCCGCCGCCGAGGCGTGCCCCGGCCGCCGAGGGACCGACGGCCGGGGCACCCGAGGGACGGTCACCCGGTGACGGCGACCGACTCCGCATCCCGCACGACGAAGAAGTCCGAGTACAGCGCGCACCCGTCCGGCTCGACCAGGAGACCCCTGATCCAGATCTCGTGTCGACACTCCACCTCGACGACCGTCCCGGCGCGGTCGTCGACCGTGTCCTCCGTCGCGGACATGCGGTTCCCTCCGTCCGCGGTCGCAGCCGGCCGGCTCCCTGACGCCGGCCGTGGGGACTGTGCGTCCAGCGGCACCCGTACCCTACGGAGGCGCCCGCGACGACCGGAACCCGTTGACCCGGCTCGGCCGCTGTGCTACTCCGTGTCGCCGGCGGACGCGGACTCCGCCGCCCCCGGGACGACCGCCCGGGACCACGCGGAGTCCGCCGCGGTGCTCGTGTCCGGTGGCTCGGGCACGAGCACGAGCCCGGCACCGGAGGTCGCCGCCGCGTAGAGCTCCTCGAGCCAGCTGCGGTTGATCGCGGGCACCCGGCTGCCCGCGAAGGTGAACCGCAGGCTGACGTTCGGGTGCAGCCAGACGGAGCTGCGCCCGTCGCCGTGGAGCACGTCGTCCTTCCACGAGAACACGAAGCGGTGGTCGCGCCGCAGCATGTTCACGATGACGATCTGCAGGTGCGTGAGCGCGCGGTCGTCGACCCGCAGGTCGAGCACCTCACCGTCGTAGACGATCTGACCCATGAGGATCCTTCTACACCGTGCGGGCGAGCGAGGGACGGGTGCGGGGACGGACGGGAGGCGCGGTGCCGGCCGGCCCCGCGCCTCCCGTCCGTCGTGGGGTCGCGTCAGTCCTGCGCGGTCGCCTCGTAGTGCCGCGCACCGCCGCGCACACCCGCGAAGCGGTAGGGCGCAGCCGTGACGCGGGGCCGCTCGACGTCCTCGCTCGTGGCGGCACCGGCAGCGTGCAGCTCCCGGTACGCGTCGACCGTCAGCGGGGTGCGCGCCGCGAGCAGTGCGCGGACCCGGCCCTCGCGGCGGTGGGAGCGGTAGTCGGGCCGGACGATCCCGGTGATGAGCTCACCGACGCTGCCCGAGCCGTAGCTGAACAGGGCGATCCGCTCGCCGCCCAGGTCGTCGTCGAGGTCGAGCAGCGCCGCGAGGCCGATCCAGAGCGACGCCGTGTAGGTGTTGCCGGTCTGCTTGTTGTAGGTGAAGCCGATCGCGAGCTCGGACTCGTCGAAGGGCACCCCGACGTGCTGCGTGAGCTTCCGGTGCGCCTTGAGCGCCATCTTCGTGAACGGCTGGTGGTGGACGAAGCGCACGATGTCCTCGTACGCCGGGCCGCCCTGCGACGCCAGGTCGTCCCACGCCCCGACGAACGCGTCGACGTACGCGCTGACCGACAGCCGGCCGTCGACGAGCGCCGTCGAGCGGTCGTTCGGTCGCCAGAAGTCGTCGACGTCGGCGGTGAAGACGCCCGCGGCGGGCTCGATCTCGATGAGGTCGGGGTCCGCGGACACCAGGATCGCGGCGGCCCCGGCGCCCTGGGTGGGCTCGGCGGCGGTGTCGACGTCGTACCGGGCGACGTCGGCGGCGATGACGAGGACCCGCTCGTGGGGTGCGCGCGCGATGATGCCCAGGGCGAGCTGCACGGCCGCGGTGCCGCCGTAGCAGGCCTGCTTCAGCTCGACCACGCGGACGTTCTGCGGGAGGCCGAGGAGCCCGTGCACGTAGACACCGGCGGCCTTGGACTGGTCGACGCCCGACTCGGTCGCGAACAGCACCGTGCGGATGCCCTCGACGCCGTGGCGGTCGATGACCTCCTTCGCGGCGGCGGCACCCATGGTGACGATGTCCTCGTCGGGCGCGGGCACGCTGAACGCGTCCTGCCCGATGCCGACGTGGTACTTCGCCGGGTCGACGCCGAGCCGTTCGGCCAGGTCGTCGAGCTCGAGCACGTGGTGGCCGGTCGCGATCGCGATGTCGTGGATGCCGACGGACAGCGGCTGCCGTGCGTCGCGCTGCTGGGCGCTCATGCTGCACCTCCTGCGGGCTTCGACCCGCGACGTTCCATGGCGACGTGCGCCGCCATCAGCTCGCCCGGGTTGGTCTGGGCGGCGAGCAGGGACAGCTCACCGCAGAGCACCGTCGCCGCGCACAGGGCGGCCAGGCGGCGGGCGTTGGCACCGGGCTCCCGGTCCTCGCGGCAGCCGAGGCGCACCAGGGCGTCCTCGACGACGGGCAGGTCCCCGCCCTTGCCGTTGCCGACCGTGCCGACGATGAGGTGCGGCAGCGCCGTGGAGAAGTAGAGGTCGTCACCGCGGGCCTCGGCGTAGGTGATGCCCTGCGAGCCCTCGACGATGTTGGCGGCGTCCTGCCCGGTGGCCAGGTAGAAGCCGAGGAGCATGTTCGCGTAGTGCGCGTTCGCGGAGCGCAGGGCCCCGGCGATGGTCGAGCCGACCAGGTTCTTCGCCACGTTGAGCTCCGCGATCCGCGCAGCGCTCGACCGCAGCCGCTTCTCGACGATCTCCCCCGGGATCACGATCTCGGCGATCGTGTTCCGGCCGCGACCGCGGATGCCGTTCACCGCGGTGGCCTTCTTGTCCGTGCAGAAGTTGCCCGAGACGCTGACGTAGCGCAGGCCCGGCTCCCACGCGAGGATCGCGGGCAGGAGCTTGTCCGCCGCCTGCGTCACCATGTTGTGGCCGGAGGCGTCGCCCGTGGTGAACGCGAAGCGCAGGAACAGCAGGTCGCCGACGATCTCGGGGTGCACCTCGATGAGCTTCGCGAAGCGGCTCTGCCCGGCGACGATCTGCTCGAGTTCGTCCTGGCGCGCGAGGATGCGGCCTGCCGCGATGTGCGCAGCGGCGGCGCTGTCGGCCTTCACGACGACCGAGCGGGTCATGCGCTCGTCGACGACGGTCGCGACGATGCCGCCCTCGACCATGCGCGAGATGCGGGCACCGCGACCGACGGACGGCCACAGCGGCGACTCGTACGTGGCGAGGGGCACCTCGTGCTCGCCCTCGACGGCGTTGCCGCTCACGCGGATCGGCCCCACCCACTTCGTGGGGATCGGGGTCAGCAGGTCGGTCATTCGACGCTCCCTTCGGGCGCTTGCACCGCGACGCTGAGGTGTCTGATGTCGTGCGCCTCCCAGGCGCGGTGGATGCCGGCGAGGTCGGTGTCCGCCGGGACGAGCGCGATGCCGCAGTCGCCGCCGCCGGCACCGGACGGCTTCGCCGCCCCGCCGGCCGACTCGACGACGTCGCACAGGGTCGCGAGCCGCTCGGTCTCGATCTGCGAGCCGACGGACGCGCCGAGGCGCTGCATGAGCACGCGGGCGCGCCGAAGGGCATCGAGCGTCATCGCCGCGTCGCCGGTCCGGAGGCCCGTGGTCAGGTCGTCGACGCAGGCGCGACTGTCGTCGAGGAACGCCTGGTACCCGCCGTTGCGGTGCTTCCGGACCACGCTGACGAGCTTCGTCGTCGACGCCGGCGAGCCCGTCCAGCCGACCAGGAGTTCGAGGTCCGCCGGCGCGGGCAGGCGCTGCACGTCGAAGCCGGTCCAGGCGTCGGTGTCGTCGAGGATGGCGGTCACGGAACGGCGGTCGAGCATGGCCACCAGGCGCTCGCGGTCCGGTGCGCTGTAGCGGAGCCAGCCGCCGAAGGTGCTCGCGGCGAGGTCACCGCCGGACGCGCGCGGGTTGACCCGGACGGTCGCGAGCAGCGCGACCCGGAAGCGGTCCCGCTGCGAGAGCCCGATGCCGTAGAACCGGTCGAGTGCGCCGACCGTGGCGACGGTGACCGCGGCCGAGGATCCGAGTCCGAACTTCCGACCGCTGGCGTCGTCGAGCTGGCTCTCGATGCGGAGGTCGTGGAACCGCGGTGCGATCCCACGCTCGGCCCGGAGCTTCTCGACCAGGTCGATCGTCGCCATGACGTAGTCGTAGGGGTGGTGCTCGCGGTCCAGCGCCAGGCCGTCCTCGTCGCGGGTCCACGTCAGCGGGAGGTGCCCGTACTCCTCGGAGTGCACGCTCCCGGAGCCGTGCCCCTCGCGCACCCGGGCGGTGATGGCCCGGTCGAGGGCGATGAGCACGGACGGCTGCCCGGGCTCGACGACGGCGTACTCGCCCGCGACGAACAGCTTGCCGTGGGCGCGGAACTCGATCACTCGGCGGTCTCCTCCGGTCGGACGGCACCCACTCCGGGTGCCTCCGTCCCTTCGGAGCGGACGACCCGTGCGCCTGGTCCGGTGCCCGACTCGATGACGTCTCCGAGACCGGCGAGCGCCGTGGCGACGGCACCGCGGTCCTCGGGCTTCGTGAGCACCACGACGTTCGGGCCGGCGTCGGCGGTGGCGTACGCCTCGGTCCCGGCGGCACGGAGCTCGGCGACGGCGTCGAACACGGCGACGCTGCGGGCGTTCAGGTACCGGATGGGCGGGAAGGCGCCCTCGATCGTCGCGTGCATGCGGAGCGCGTTGCTCTCGGTGAGCTCCCCGATCCGGGTGAAGTCACCGGCGGCGCAGGCGTCGAGCATCTCCCCCACGGTCTCGGTCGTCGACGTCACCCACGCCGGGTAGAACGGCGAGGTCGCGATCGTCCGGCGCATCGCCTCGCGCGAGCCGATCGCCTTCTCGCCGGCGGAGATCGTCACCACGACCATGGCCATCGGCGGGGCGGGGACGCGCTCGGCGTAGGAGCCCTGGTCGTCGCCGGCGTGCCAGACCGCGACGCCGCCGGGGATCGAGCGCGTGGCGGACCCCGAACCGCGTCGGGCGAGCCGGGAGAGGTCGCGCTCGGACAGGTCGAGCCCGTAGGCCGCCGACGCGGCGGTCGCGAGGGCCGCGAAGCCGGACGCGCTGGAGGCCAGCCCGGCGCCGGTCGGCACGGTGTTCTCGGAGACGACGGCCGCGCGGTCCGACGACCCGGCGAGCTCGCGCACGAGGTCGAGGAACTGCTGCACGCGGAGCAGCGCACCCTCGGGGGCCGCGCCGCCGTTGAGCACGAGCGAGTCGGCGTCCGCCGCGGCGTCGAGCGTCACGGTCGTCGTGGTCGGGAAGACGTCGAGGCCCATCGACACGCTGCCGGTGGCGGGCAGGGCGAGCTGCGCGTCGGCCTTGCCCCAGTACTTCACGAGCGCGATGTTGGGGTGCGCGACGGCGGTGGCGGTCATCAAGCGCGGGCTCCGATCGTGGTGGTCCAGGTCTCCGTCGCGCCCGCGGCACGGAGTGCGGCGGACACGCGGTCGGCGTGCTCCCCGTCCGCGACGAGCGCGAGGACGCATCCGCCGCGCCCACCGCCGGTGAGCTTCGCGCCGAGGGCGTCCGCACGGCGTGCGGCGTCGACGAGCCGGTCGAGGTCCGCGCTCGACACGTCGAGTTCGGTGAGCAGTTCGTGCGCGGCGTCCATCGTGGCACCGAGGGCCTGGGCATCGCCATCCTCGAGTGTCCCCCGTGCGCGTCGCGCGAGGGCGCCGATGGCGTCGACGACGCCGTCGACCGTGGCGGGGTCGGCGTCGTGCCGTTCCCGGACGGCCGCGACTGCCTCGCGCGTGTGCCCCGGGACACCGGTGTCCGCGACGACGAAGGTGAACACCGCGCCGAGCGGGACGGGCTCGACCACGCCGCCCTCGAACCACACGGGCACCTCGGCGACGACCCCTCGGGCATCGAGTCCGGAGGGGCGGCCGTGGGCGACGCGCTCGCACTCCTGCACGAGTTCGTGGTGCTCCTCGGGGTCGAGGGTCCGACCGAAGACGTCGGCCACGGCGGCGGTCACGGCGGCGGCGACGGCGGCGCTCGAACCCATGCCCCGGGCGGTCGGCACGGCACTGTCGACCCGGACGTGCACGTGCTGCTCCTCGGCGCCGAGGTGCCGGAGCGTCGCGGTCACGGCGGTCACCGTCGGCAGCACGGCCGCCGGTGCGGCGTCGAGGGGTCCGGTGTGCACGGTCGACTCGAGCCGGCTGCCGTCGCCGGGCGCCACCGGGGTCACCGTCGCGGTCACCCGCACGTCGAGCACGGGGAGCACGAGCGCGGGTACGCCGTACACCACGGCGTGCTCGCCGATCAGGATCGTCTTGCCGTGGGACGACGCTGACCCGGTGCGGAGGCTGGGTCCTGCTCCCGGGGTCGCGGTGCTGTCGGTGTCGTTGCTGGTCATCGTGGCTCAGGTCAGCCTAACCGGCCGTGCGCGCGACCGCCCGTGCCCACCTGTGAACAACCTGGTTGTGCACAACTGAGTTGCGTGCCACACTGGTGGGCATGCCGGTGACCGACGAGATGGTGTGCTTCTCGCTCTACGCGGCGTCCCGGGCGACCACCCAGGCGTACCGCGCACTGCTGGAGCCCTGGGGACTGACGTACCCCCAGTACCTCGTCCTCGTGACCCTGTGGATCGAGGGCGACCAGACCGTCTCCACGCTCGGCGAGCACCTGCAGCTCGACTCGGGCACCCTGTCGCCGCTGCTCCGGCGCATGGAGCAGGCCGACCTGGTCCGCCGCGAGCGCCGCAGCACCGACGAGCGCGTCGTGACCGTCACGCTCGGCGACCGCGGTCGCTCGATCCGCCCCGAGCTCGCCCACGTCCCCGCGCGCATCGCCGCGGGCATGGGCCTGTCCGACGAGCAGGCCGCCCTCGAGCTCATCGCGACGCTCCAGCGCCTGACGGCGACCATGCACGCCGCGGCCGACGACACCGCCACCACGACCACCGACGCCCCCACAGCGTCGGACGACTGACCCCACGAAGGAAGGAAGGACCCCCATGGACGTCCTCTACACCGCCGAGGCGCTCGCCACCGGCGAGGGCCGCAACGGCCACGTCGCCACCAGCGACGGCCGCGTCGAGCACGACCTCGCCATCCCGAAGGAGATGGGTGGCTCCGGCAACGGCGCCAACCCCGAGCAGCTCTTCGCAGCCGGCTACGCCGCGTGCTTCCACTCCGCGCTGCAGGGCGTCGCCCGCGCGCAGAAGGTGAAGATCACCGACTCGACCGTCGGTGGCCGCGTCTCCATCGGCCCGAACGGCCAGGGCGGCTACCAGCTCGCCGTCATGCTCGAGGTCGTCATCCCCGGCCTGGAGCACGACCAGGCCCAGGCCCTCGCAGACGCCGCGCACCAGGTCTGCCCGTACTCGAACGCCACCCGCGGCAACATCGACGTCACCATCGTCGTCTCGGAGGACTGACCCATGACCGACACCACCCCCACCACCATGCGTGCCGTCGTCCACGAGACCTTCGGCGAGCCGGCCGACGTCCTGACCGTCGCCGAGCGCCCCGTCCCGCAGCCCGGCCCCGGCCAGGTGCTCGTCCGCACGGTGCTCTCCCCGATCCACAACCACGACCTGTGGACGATCCGCGGCACCTACGGGTTCAAGCCCGAGCTCCCCGCGGCCAGCGGCACCGAGGCGCTCGGCGTCGTCGAGGCCCTGGGCGAGGGCGTCGACCGCCTGCAGGTCGGCCAGCGCGTCGCGGGCGGCACCTTCGGCGTCTGGGCCGAGTACTACGTCGCCGACGCCGCAGGGCTCGTCCCCGTGCCGGACGCCATGCCCGACGAGTCCGCCGCGCAGCTCGTCTCGATGCCGTTCAGCGCGATCAGCCTGCTGCACTCGCTCGACCTGCACGAGGGCGACTGGATCATCCAGAACGCCGCGAACGGCGCCGTCGGCCGCATGGTCGCGCAGCTCGGCAAGGCCCGCGGCATCAACGTGATCGGTCTGGTCCGTCGCGCCGAGGGCGTCGAGGAACTGCGGGAGCAGGGCATCGACCGCATCGTCGCCACGGACTCCGAGGGCTGGCAGGACCAGGTCCGCGAGCTCACCGGCGGTGCCCCGATCATCGCGGGCGTCGAGTCCGTCGGCGGGAAGGCCGCGGGCGACATCGCCTCGGTCATGGGCGAGAACGGCACGCTCGTCGTCTTCGGCGCCATGGCGTCGCCGACGCTCGAGATCCCGTCCGGCAAGGTCATCTTCGGCCAGCTCACCGTCAAGGGGTTCTGGGGCGCCGTCGTCAGCAGGACCATGCCGGCCGAGCTCAAGGGCCAGCTCTTCGGCGAGCTCATCACCCGCGTGCTCGACGGATCGCTGACGCTCCCCGTCTCCGAGACCTTCGTGTTCGAGGACGCCCGCGACGCGGCGCGTGCCAGCGACACCGCCGGCCGTGTCGGCAAGGTGCTGCTGCGCCCGTAGCGGTCCAACACCCCGGGACGGACGGGAGGCGCGGTGCCAGCTGGCACCGCGCCTCCCGTCCGTCGCGGTGTGCGCCGGAGGTCACATCGCCTCCTTCAGCCCCTTCCGCACCAGGAGCGCGTTCATCGGGTACGAGCAGACGAACCCGGCGACCATCGCGACCTGCATCGCGACCCAGAACTCGGGTGTCAGCACGCCGACGCGGCCACCGAGCACTGCCGGCAGCAGCGCGAACTGCAGCACCGCCATCGCGCCGTACATGCCGACCTGCCACGCGGTGATGCTGAGGGTGTCGGCCTTCAGCGCGGCGACGAGCCCGTCCCGCCAGCCGAGCCCGCGCATCGGCGCGATCGCCGCGTACTGGAACGCGATACCGACGACGAACGCGATGACGAAGTCGATGATCCACCCGGCGAACATGCGGTCCTGGTAGAGCGTACCGAGCCCGACGAGGGTGCCGAGGGCCGGGAAGGCGACGAGCCCGAACTCGCCGACGAGGTCACCGAGCGCACACCCGGCGCCGCAGTGGCTCGTGTCGATCGCGGTGCCCGCCCACCGGCCGTGACCGCCCACCGTCGCACGGCCCCGGCGGAGGTAGAAGACCAGCCACACCACGCTGCCGAAGAGCATCGTCAGCGGCCAGACGAGCGCCATCACCCGCATGTGCGGCGGGTGCCGGACGACGTCGACCGCGACGACGAGCGCGCAGCCGACCGCCACCACGAGGAGCACCGCGCAGACCGCGGTCAGCGTCGTCGGCAGGTCGCCCACCTGCAGTTCGGTCATCGCGTGCGCCTCCCGTGATCGTTGTCGCCCGACAACGGTGCACCGTACACACCCGTGCCGGAGCCCCGGTCGAGCAGGCGTCCCCCGGCGTCGGTCCGCGTGGCAGCGCGAGCTACCGCTGCGCCTGCTCCGCGGCGACGGCGGAGACGGCACCGGAGGGGAGCCCCTGCTCGACCTCCTCCAGGGTGCGGCCCCGGCTCTCGGGCACGAACCTCCGGATGAAGAGCAGGGCCAGGACGCCCACCGCGGCGAACCCGAAGAAGGTGCCGGTGATGCCGGTCGCCGCGACGATCGTGGGGAAGGTCAGCCCGAGGAACGCGTTCGCGGTCCAGAGGCAGAAGACGGCGATCCCCATGCCGAGCGCGCGGATCTGCGTGGGGAAGATCTCCGACAGGATCACCCACGTCGCGATGTTGAGGAACGCCTGCATCGAGCCGACGAACGCGACGACGAGGACCAGGATCACCCAGGGTCGAGCGGGGTTGCCCTCGACCAGGGTCATCGACGCGATGCCGATCAGGAAGTGGCACACCGTCGTCAGCGAGTACCCGATGACGAGCGTCGTGCGGCGGTCGATGCGCTCCATGTTGGCGAGGGCGACCACCCCGCCGACCACCGCGATGACCCCGGGAGCGATGTTCGCGATGAGGGCCGCCGACTCCTGGAAGCCGGACTCGACCAGGACGGTCTGCCCGTAGTACATGATCGAGTTGATGCCGGTGAGCTGCTGCGCGACACCGATGCCGGACCCGACGAGCACGGTCCGGACCAGCCACCCGCTGCCGAGCAGCGTGCGCCACCCGCCGCCGTGCCGGGCCTCCGCCTCGCGCTCGTTCGCGCGCTCGATCTCCTCGAGTTCGGCCGTGGCGCGCTCCTCGGAGCGGACCTGCACGAGCACCGCACGGGCCTCCCCGTACCGGCCCTTCGACGCGAGCCACCGCGGCGACTCCGGCACGCGCAGCATGCCGACGAAGAGCGCCACCGCAGGCAGGGCGCAGACGGCGAGCATGACGCGCCAGACGCCGTCGCCCTCGCCCCAGAGGGTGCCGATGACGGCGTTCACCACGAAGGCGGCGAGCTGGCCGATCACGATCATGAGCTCGTTGCGGCCCGACAGCGATCCACGGATCTCGTACGGTGCGAGCTCGGCGAGGAAGACGGGCACGACGGTCGACGCCCCACCGACCGCGAGCCCGAGCAGGACCCGGCCGACGACCATGACCCCGAACGTCGGGGCGAGGACGCAGGTCAGCGTGCCGACGAAGAAGGCCACGGCGAGCAGGACGATCGTCCTCCGACGTCCCCAGCCGTCCGCGATCCGACCGCCGAGCACCGCACCGACCGCAGCGCCGAAGAGCAGCGAGCTCGTGACGACGCCCACGGTCAGGTCCGTCAGGCCGAGCTCCTGCTGCATCGGGAGCAGCGCCCCGTTGATCACACCGGTGTCGTAGCCGAAGAGGAGGCCGCCGAGGGTCGCGACGAGGGCCAGGACACCGAGACGGCGGCGGTGGGGGCCCTCCCCCACCGGGGGGAGAGCGACCTTCGGTGCTGTCGGCGCGGTGTCGACCATTGCGTGGCTCCTTCGTCGGGGGACCTCGCGACGGTGCGCGCGGCGATCGTGTCCCGTTCCGTGTCCCGTCGACCGGACCGCTCACCCGTGCGGCCGGCCGATCCTCCGACCGGTCGGCGGAGGCCGGTGCTGCTCAGTCGGAGTCGGCCGGACCGTCGCCGAGCACGTCGCCGAGTGAGGCCATGCCGGCCCCGTGGTCGGTGTAGCGGCGGACGGTCCGTCGGGCCGCTGCACTCGCGGCCCCGCCGAGCGCCGGGTTGCGCCGAGCCGCGTCCGCCACCCGACCCGCGTGCCCGGCGGTGGACAGCAGGACGTTCGCCAGTGCGCGTGCGGCGCCGGACTCCGGGACCCCGGTGACCGTCCAGGCGCTCCGGAGCTGCTCGTCCGGTGTGACCCCGCGACGGGTGCCCATCCGGTGCCAGTCGGAGAGGGCGCCCTCGGTGCGCTCAGCGGCCCGCTCGACCTCTCCTGCACGCCGGCGCTGGACCGCGCGGACGGCGTCGGCCGAAGCATCGTCCGTCCCGTGCTCGCGCCCCTCGACGGCGGCGGCACGCTGCCGGGCGGCCGTGTCGTCACCGCCCGCCTCGGCGATGCGAGCGGCGTGGGCGGCGGCTGCGGCGGCGAGGATGTCGTGGCGGTCCATGCCTCGACGGTAGCCGCTCGCGCCGACAGCTACGTCCCTCGACACATCCGCTCGCCGCCGCTCCCTGCCGCGCCGGGTCCGCCGGTAGCATCTCGAACCGAGGGGGAATCATGAACCGAACCGTTGCGACCGGTGCCACCGCTGTGGTCGTCGCCGTCGCGCTGTCCGGTTGCTCGCTGCTCGGCGGGTCCGACGGAGCGCTCCCGGCGCCCTCGGCCCCGCCGACGGCGAGCCGGACGTCCACCCCGTCGCCGACGGCGACCGAGGACCCGGACGCCGCCCGGCTCGAGGCCTCGGCGACCCCGCGCGCGCCCAGCCCGGTCGCGTCCGAGGCTGCCGTCCCCGACCCCGTGCTCACCCCGATCCCGGCCGGGACGGTGCTGACCGAGGGCGACGTCGCCTCACCGAAGGGCAGCATCCACTTCCACTACCGCGTCGTGGCGGACGGCGACGACACCTTCACCGCACAGTTCAGCGGCGTGACCTCGTCGCTGCCCGTCCCGATCGGGGCCGGGTTCTTCGAACGCGAGCGGACGGTGGGCGACGGACTGACCTACGCCGGCGTGGGCGACACCGTGCTCGGCGGTCCGACCTCCGCGCCGGTCGCGAAGGACGTGCCGCTCGACGGCTCGGGTGTCGACCCGTCGGGGCTCGTGACGCTCGTGGTGTCCTCGGCGGCCGACCCCGGCCAGGCCGACCTGCCCATCGAGATCGCGGCCGGCAAGGTGCTCGCGGTCGCGCCGGTGCGCTGGTCGGTGCCCGAGCGGCAGACGAACGTGCACCCGGTCGACGGCGGAGCACGGTCGAACGCCTCCGGTCCGGTCACGGCGACGACGGCGTCCGGTGCGCCGCGCTCCTACACGGTCGCGCCGGACGACCTGATCGGCGACGTCGCGGCACGCTTCGGCATCAGCGTGAAGGCGCTCGTCTGGTTGAACGCCGACGTGCAGGTGTTCGGCGACGACCAGTACCTGTACGAGGGGACGACCCTCAACCTCGACCCGCTCGCGCGCTGACGCCGGCTGGTCGCACGCCCGCCGAGTCTCGCGCAGGCGGACGTGTTCGCGGCCCTCGAGCCGCGAAGGTGTCCGCGGGGCCGAGTCTCGGGGCCGAGGCCGCCCCGCGGCAAGCGCGACCACGCACCGGACGGGAGGCGCGGTGCCAGCTGGCACCGCGCCTCCCGTCCGTCGTCAGGTGCGTGGGCTACTCGCCGCGCAGCTCCAGGTACTTGGCGATGAGCGCCTTCGTCGAGGAGTCCTGCGACGCGAGCGCGTCCTGGTCGCCGTCGACCGCCGGGGCGATCTGCAGCGCGAGCTGCTTGCCGAGCTCGACACCCCACTGGTCGAACGAGTCGATGCCCCAGATGGTGCCCTCGGTGAACACGATGTGCTCGTAGAGGGCGATGAGCTGACCGAGCACGCTCGGGGTGAGCTCCGGCGCGAGGATCGACGTCGACGGCTTGTTGCCCGTGAAGGTGCGGGCCGCGACGATGCCCTCGTCGGTGGTGCCCTCGGCGCGGACCTCGTCGGCGGTCTTGCCGAACGCGAGCGCCTTGGTCTGCGCGAAGAAGTTCGCCAGGAACAGCGCGTGGACGTCCTGGCCCGGCTGCACGGCCTTGCCGTCGCCCGACTCGTCCTTGAGCGGACGCGCCGGCTTCGCGACGGTGATGAAGTCCGCCGGGATCAGGCGGGTGCCCTGGTGGATGAGCTGGTAGAACGCGTGCTGGCCGTTGGTGCCCGGCTCGCCCCAGAAGACCTCGCCGGTGTCCGTCGTGACGGGCGAGCCGTCCCAGCGGACGCGCTTGCCGTTCGACTCCATCGTGAGCTGCTGCAGGTACGCGGCGAAGCGGTGCAGGTACTGCGTGTACGGCAGGACCGCGTGGCTCTGCGCACCGAGGAAGTTCGTGTACCAGACGTTGAGCAGACCCATGAGGACGGGGACGTTCTGCTCGAGCGGCGTGGTGCGGACGTGCTCGTCGACGGCGTGGAACCCGGCGAGGAACTGCTCCCAGTTCTCCTTGCCGATCGCGATGACGACCGAGGTGCCGATGGCCGAGTCGACCGAGTAGCGGCCGCCCACCCAGTCCCAGAAGCCGAAGGCGTTCTCGGGGTCGATGCCGAACGCGGCGACCTTGTCGAGCGCGGTCGAGACGGCGACGAAGTGCTTGGCGACGGCGTTCGACTTCTCGTCGTCCGACGCGTCGGTCAGGCCGAGGCGCTCCCACAGCCACTGGCGGGCGAGACGGGCGTTGGTCAGGGTCTCGAGCGTGCCGAAGGTCTTCGACGCGACGATGAAGAGCGTGGTCTCCGGGTCGAGGTCGACGGTCTTCTCGTAGATGTCGGCGGGGTCGATGTTCGAGACGAAGCGCGCCTCGAGGCCCTCCTGCACGTACGGCTTGAGCGCCTCGTAGACCATGACCGGGCCGAGGTCGGAGCCGCCGATGCCGATGTTGACGACGGTCTCGATGCGCTTGCCGGTGACACCGGTCCACGAGCCGTCGCGCACCTGCTCGGCGAAGGCGTAGACCTTGTCGAGCGTGGCGTGCACGTCGGCGTCGACGTCCTGGCCGTCGACCACGAGCGCCGGCTCGATGCCCCGCGGACGGCGGAGCGCCGTGTGCAGGACGGCGCGGTCCTCGGTCACGTTGATGTGCTCGCCGGCGAGCATCGCCTCGAAGCGCTCGGCGACGCCGGTGTCCTTCGCGACCTGGAGCAGGGCGGCGAGGATCTCGTCGTCGACGAGGCCCTTCGACAGGTCGACGGTCAGGTCGGCGGCCTGGAACGTGTAGCGCTCGGCGCGACCGGGGTCGCTGTCGAACCAACCGCGCAGGTCGGGGGTGAATCCGTCGGCGATGCCGGCGAGCTTCTTCCAGCCGTCGGTCGATGTGGGGTCGACGGGAGCGGATTCGGTCACTTCGGTCCTCCTGGGTACCTTCTGGACGTACTGGACCGCGGGTCACCGCAGCGCTGCGTCGCGGACCACGTCCGAGCGTAGTGCCGCAGCAGTGCGGTTGCGCACAGCTCGGTGGGGCGAAGCGGCGTAACAACTCGTCGTACTGAGATTTCACACTTCAGAATCGACGTTCCGACCCCTACGGTCAGGAGTCCGGGGAGCACTCAGCTCTCGGACCCCAGAGGAAGGAATCGCATGTCGAAGGTCAGGACGTCGCTCGCCATCAGCGCGACCAGCGTCGCACTCGTCGCCGCAGGGCTGATCGCTGCCCCTGCAGCCAACGCCGCAGACACCACCGCGGGCGCGCAGGGCGCTGCTGCCAGCGCCGACGCGTTGCAGCACTTCACACCCGCTCAGATCGACGATGCGATCGAAGAAGCCCGAGCTGGCGGCTACGTCGAGCGGCAGACGGTCGACGACGACGGGAGCATCCGCACGACCCTGGACCTCGGGCAGGGAATGACCTTCGATCTCGTCCAGGAGGGTCCGACATCGCGTCTGAGCGCCGGTCGGGACAGCAGGGGCACGTACGTGGCGTTCAACAGCACCGACCAGAACCTGATCATCAGCGGAGCAGCATTCGGGCTCGGTGCCGGACTCTGCGCCATCAGTGCGGGAACGTTCTGCGTCGTCGCCGGCGCGATCCTGACCGCCGCGACCGTTGCGATCACCTCGAACGGAGGAGTGCGGTGCAGCGGCGGCAAGGCTCTCCGGGTCTACCCGTTCGCTGGCGGCAAGGTCAAGCCGCGCTGCGCCTGATGAGCAAGCGCGCAGTCTGCGGGGTTGCCTCGAGCGTCCCGTTCGCCGTCGCCGTCAGTCTCGTCCTCGTGGGCGTCGGGTCCGTACTCGCCAGCTCCGACTCCTGGCTCGGGAAGCTCGCCCTGGGGGCCGCTCTCTTCGTCGGGATCGTCCTCACCGGGTTCGCGGTGCGGAGGCACCAGCGACGCAGATGACCGACGGACCACCGTGATCGGCTGTCCCCGCGCCCCCGGAAGGGCGCGGGGACACTCGTCGGGCGTCAGCCGAGGGCCCGGAAGCGACGCAGGCGCAGACTGTTCGTCACCACGAAGACGGACGAGAACGCCATCGCCGCACCCGCGAGCACCGGGTTCAGCAGGCCCGCCATCGCGAGCGGGATCGCCGCGACGTTGTAGGCGAAGGCCCAGAACAGGTTGCCGCGGATCGTGCGGAGCGTCGCCCGGGACAGCCGGACCGCGTCCGCCACGACGGTGAGCCGACCGCTCACGACGGTGATGTCGCTCGCGGCGATCGCCGCGTCGGTGCCGGCCCCCATCGCGATGCCGAGGTCCGCCGCCGCGAGCGCCGCCGCGTCGTTGACCCCGTCGCCGACCATCGCGACCGTCCGCCCCTCGGCCTGCAGTCGCCGGACGGTCTCGAGCTTCGAGGCCGGGGTCGCACGGGCGTGCACCTCGTCGATGCCGACGCGCGCCGCGACGGCGCGCGCGGCGCCCTCGTTGTCCCCGGTGAGCAGCACCGGGCGCAGGCCGAGCGCGACGAACCGCCGGACGGCCTCCGGCGCCTCGGGCTTCACCGTGTCGCCGACGACGACGGCGCCGAGCACCGAGCCGCCCCGGCCGACGAGGACCGCGGTCCCGCCGTCCGACTCGGCAGCGGCGACCCGCGCGGCCAGCGCCTCGTCCACCGGCAGTGCCCAGGCCTCCGCCAGCCACCGGGCGGTGCCGACGACGACCACCTCGCCGTCGACCACGGCCTGCACGCCCGCGCCCGGCGTCGCAGCGAACTGCTCCGCGACCGGGACGTCGAGTGCGCGGTCCCGCGCGGCCCGGACGACCGCACGCGCCACCGGGTGCTCGGAACCGTCCTCGACCGCCGCCGCCACCGCGAGCAGCGATCCGTCGGCGTCCGGTGCGCCGTCGACCGGCAGGACCGCCGTCAGGCGCATCTCCCCGGTCGTCACGGTGCCGGTCTTGTCGAGCACGATCGTGTCCACGGCGCGGGTGCGTTCGAGCGCCTGGGGGCCGCCGATCAGGATGCCGAGCTGCGAGCCACGACCCGTGCCGACGAGCAGCGCGGTGGGCGTCGCGAGCCCGAGGGCGCACGGGCAGGCGATGACGAGCGTCGCGACCGCGGCGGTGACGGCAGCGGTCAGGGACCCGCCGGCGACGAGCCACCCGACGAACGCGACCACGGCGAGGCCGATCACGACGGGTACGAACACGGCGGAGACCCGGTCGGCGAGTCGCTGCACCGCGGCCTTGCCGGTCTGGGCGTCCTCGACGAGGCGTCCCATCCGGGCGAGCTCGGTGTCGGCACCGACGGCGGTGACCTCGACCACGAGCCGACCACCGACGTCGATGGTCGCGCCGGTCACACGGTCGCCGGGTCGCACCTCGACCGGGACCGACTCACCGGTGAGCATGCTGAGGTCGACGGCTGACGAGCCCTCGCGCACGATGCCGTCGCTCGGGATCCGCTCCCCCGGTCGGACGACGACGACGTCACCGACGACGAGCGACGCGGCGGACACACGGGTCTCGACGGGACCGGACGGCCCGTCGCGGAGCACCGACGCGTCCTTCGCGCCGAGCTCGAGCAGCGCGCGCAGCGCCGCCCCGGACCGCTGCTTCGCCCGGGCCTCCATGTACCGGCCGGCCAGGATGAAGACCGTCACGGCCGCGGCCACCTCGAGGTAGAGGTCGCTCGCCTCGGGGTCCGTGGCGAACCACGAGAAGGTCATGTGCATGCCGGGGGCACCGGCGTCGCCGAGGAACAGTGCGTACAGCGACCAGCCGAACGCGGCGACGACGCCGAGGCTGACCAGGGTGTCCATGGTCGCGGCGCCGTGTCGGGCGTTCACCCACGCGGCACGGTGGAACGGCAGCGCTCCCCAGACGGCGACCGGTGCCGCCAGTGCCAGGGCAGCCCACTGCCAGTTCGGGAACTGCAGGACCGGCACCATCGAGAGCAGGACCACGGGCAGCGCCAGGACGGCGGAGACGACGAGCCGCTGCCGCAGGGGCGCGGTCGCGGCGTCGGGACCGGTGGCGTCGTCGACGTCGTCGGCAGAGCCCGGAGTCGGCTGCCGCACGTGGACGGTCGCCCCGTACCCGGCGGCCTCGACCGCCGCGACGAGCGCCGCGGTGTCGACCGTGTCCGGGTCGGTCACCGACACCTGCGCCTGCTCGGTCGCGTAGTTCACGGTCGCGGAGACGCCCGGCAGCTTGCCGAGCTTCCGCTCGACGCGGTTCGCGCACGAGGCGCAGGTCATCCCCGTGATGTCGAGCTCGACGACGCCCTCGCTCACCGGGACACGACCTCGTACCCCGCCTCCGCGATCGCGCCGCGGAGGGCCTGGTCGTCGATCCGGTGGTCGGACGTGACGGTGACGGACGACGACCCGCCGGGCACGAGGTCCACGGTGACGTCGGTCACGCCGGCGAGCTCGGAGACCTCCTCGGTCACGCTCGCCACGCAGTGCTCGCAGGTCATCCCGGTCACGGCGACGGTCTCGGTGGTCATGGGTCCTCCTCGGTGTGTGGTGCGGTGGGGTCAGGAACGGACGAGTCGGGCGATGGCGTCGCTCGCCTCGCGGACCTTCGCGTCGGCGGCGTCGCCGCCCTCGGCCACGGCCTCGGCGACGCAGTGGCGCAGGTGGTCCTCGAGCAACGACAGGGCGACCCGTTCGAGCGCCCGGTTCGCCGCGGAGATCTGGGTCAGCACGTCGATGCAGTACGTCTCGTCCTCGACCATGCGCGCGATCCCGCGGACCTGCCCCTCCGCGCGGCGCAGCCGCTTGAGCAGGTCGTCCTTGTCCTCGATGTACCCGACGTGTGCGTGCGGTGCTGCTGGCATCCTGACCTCCATCCCCCCCAACAGGGTACCCCCCTGGGGTATTTCGTGCTCGTCGATCCCTCGGGAGGCGCAGAGTTGTCTGAGAATTCGTCATTGAGGGGCGGGATCGCTCGTCGCTGCGGGCGAGGGTCGGCGCGCGCCGACGGATCCCCGCCGTGGCGCGGATCGAGCCGGTACCCACCGGACGGGAGGCGCGTGTCGCGGCCGCCACGGGCCTCCCGTCCGGCAGCGCCCACCCGGGACGCGGAAGCGCGCATCCCGGACAGTGCTGGCATGATGCGCGGGTGAGCACCTCGTCGACGAACGGTTACCGCCGCCTGCGGTTCACCGAGAGCGACGGCACCGACTACGGCCGGATCTTCTCGGCCGAGTACAACGGCCGCGACCTCGGTACCGAGACCTACGTCGCCGAGGGCACCCGGTACGAGTACACGATCGTCGGCGACGACGACGTCACGCTCCGCACCATGCGCGCCGAGGGTGGACGGCGCGGTGGCGTTATCGGCCCGCGCAACGACCACGTCGTGTTCTGGCTCACCCGCGGACGCCTCGAGATGCACTTCGCGGACCGGACGCGGGTGATCGAACCGGGGAGCCCCTACATCGCCTCGGCGTCCGAGGCGTACCGGTTCGAGTCCGCCGACACCGTCTACAACGGCCTGCACGTGTCGGACCCGTTCCTCCGGTCGGTCGGCGCGGAGCTCGGCTACCGCCTGCCGGACGGCCCCCTGCTGTTCGACCAGCAGGACGAGGCGATCGCCCGGCGCGAGCCGCTCCGCCGCCTGGTGCAGGACCTCGCGCCGGCGCTGCTCGACGACCGCGTGGTCGGTCCGATGCGCACGGCCCTGAACCGGCGGCTCGCGGTGGTCGTCCTCGACACCTTCCCGATCCGCAACCGGGGCCAGGACGTCCCGGTCGCGAACCGGCTGCGCGACGCGGTCCGCCACATCGAGGCACACGCACAGGACCGACCGTCCGTCCCCGAGATCGCGGCCGCGTGCGGACTGAGCCAGCGCGGCCTGCAGGACGTCTTCGCGCGGACGCTCGGCACCACACCGAACCGGTTCATGCGCGACCACCGGCTCGACTGCGTCCGTCGTGAACTGCTGCGCGCCGCCGGCGACGAGGGCGTGACACCGGTCGCCCGACGATGGGGCTTCACCAACCCCGGCCGTTTCGCCGCGGCCTACCGGGAGCGCTTCGGTGAGGACCCCGCGGCGACCCTGCGCGGCTCACGGGCCGCGCGACCCGACTCCGGCCGGACGTCCTGGCGGGTCCGACGTGCCGTCGCGCACATCGTCGAGCACGCCGACGGCGACCTGACCGTCGACGAGATCGCGGACGCTGCGGGGGTGCGTCCCCGCCGGTTGCAGCAGCTCTTCCGACAGGAGTGCGGACTGTCGCCCATGGCGTACGTGCGCTCCGTGCGGGACGCTGCGTCGCGCAACACCGGGGCCGGTATCGGCGGCACCGGCTGACCCTCCGCCGTCGGGGTACACGGAGAACCGGCGTTCTGGCGCTTTCCCTGAAGGAGCGCTGAATCCCACCGGACCCGTGTGACGAATCTCGGTGTCAGCCCGTCTCATCCGTGAACAGCAACCGCTGGGAACGAGTCCCGGCGGGTCCTCGAAGGGAGACACCAATGGCTGACACCACCACCACCTCGACCACTCCGGCGACCGC
>NZ_JAMAYF010000079.1:0-472 GCF_023712445.1 Curtobacterium sp. P97
GCCATAACGGGTCGGGGAAAACCACATTGCTTCGTGTCTTGTCTGGCATCTATACGCCGACACACGGAAGTTCGGTCATCAACGGCAATTGTGTATCCCTGATCAATATCAATCTGGGAATTGACCCGGATGCGACAGGGCGTGAGAATATTCGCCTGCGCTCTGCGATGATGGGAATGCCGCCCGAAGAAATTGCCGAAAAGTTTGACCAGATTGCCGATTTTTCGGGACTTGGAGAGTTTCTGGATGTTCCGTTCCGCACTTATTCTTCTGGCATGCAATTGAGATTGGCATTCGCGACCTCAACGGCAGTTCGACCTGAAATCCTGATCATGGATGAATGGCTTTCGACAGGTGACGAGGACTTTAAAGAACGTGCTAACGAGCGTATGCGTGAATTGGTCGACTCAACAAAAATACTCGTCCTCGCAAGCCATTCAAAAGAGCTGATGAAGAAGAATTGCAACAGAAT
>NZ_JAMAYF010000080.1:0-472 GCF_023712445.1 Curtobacterium sp. P97
GTGCAATAGACTGCCGGATGTATTTGGTGAGGATGGTGATTTCGATTACTCGTCCTACGTTTATCTTCCGACGATAAATCCATATTTCTTTGAGTTGAATGAGAGGATGGGTGAGCAATTCACGAGAATTTCTGCGCCAGACATTTATATAGAAGACCTTCAAAATGGATGGGTGAAATGGCCGGAAAGGCCGAATTTCCTAGCTGAACTCGCAGCGACAAATGTTGCAGACAGTCTGCTTATTGCTGGTCCCGAAATACTCAGACGCAGGTTGAACTATGACGCCGCTTGCCGAGAACCTGTCGTAACAAGACGATAGTAGGGCACGGACGATGCGACCGTGCAACAACCCAACTTCTGATGACAGCAAAGCCAGATACTTCAACACGGTAAACTGTTCGGCCTATGAAGCCCGACTACATGAGCCCTGACGCGCTCGCGCCTATCGCGCTACGCGCAATCCCCATTGATC
>NZ_JAMAYF010000081.1:0-471 GCF_023712445.1 Curtobacterium sp. P97
TCGTCGCGGCGCCGCTGGCGATCGCCGGCATGGTCGCCGGGGTGTCGTTCTGGCGCGGCCGGCACGGCCAGGGCCCGCTGCCCACGCGGGTGCTCCTGCTGCTGCTGTTCGCCGGCACCCTCCTGGTGGTCGTCCCCGCGGCGGGGTTGCTCGCCGGTCGGTGATCGACCCGGCCGGGGGCCCGCTAGCGTCGTGGGCGTGACCAGCGCACCCGACCAGCAGCCCCTCGACCTCGCCCTCGTGGGCGGCGGCAAGATCGGGGAGGCCCTGATCTCGGGGCTGGCCCGCCGGCCCGGTGCGGCCGGGGGCATCGTCGTGGTCGAGCGCAGCCCCGAGCGGGCCGCCCAGCTGGTCGAGCGCTACGGCGTGCGCTCGCTCGACCTGGCCGAGGCGGCCGCGGCCTGCCGTGTGCTGCTGGTGGCGGTCAAGCCCCAGGACGTCGACGCCCTGCTGACCACGCTGGCCCCGCAC
>NZ_JAMAYF010000082.1:0-471 GCF_023712445.1 Curtobacterium sp. P97
GCCGTCGGGCCCGCTGGGCGTCGGTCGACACGTCGAGCAGGTACTCGCCCGGCCAGTCGGGGGTCCTCCACCCGGGCACCCGCCGCGTCGTGCAGCAGCAGGTCCTCGGGCACCTCGTCGGCCCCCGGCTGGGTCTGGAAGGCGTTGACGTAGCAGGCCGACCACAACCCCTCGGCGGGGGCGGCCGTGCGGTCCCGGACGACGCCGGTGACGCCGTCGGCCGGGGCGTAGGCACCGCCGAGCTGGGAGTCGCCCCGCAGACCCCACGGCGTCCCCCCGGCCGGCCCCGCGGGCACGGCCGGGGAGCAGGCGGCCAGGGCCAGCGCTGCCGGAGCCAGGACGAGGACGACGGACCGGCGCACGGCCGCGAGCCTAGGTGGGGGAGACTGTCTCGCCGTGGCCGACGTCTACGACTGCACCGACGACGAGCAGCGCACCGCGGGGATCGCCGCGGCCGCGGCTGCCCTCTCC
>NZ_JAMAYF010000083.1:0-470 GCF_023712445.1 Curtobacterium sp. P97
TGTCCAGCCAGCACACCCAGATCGGCACGACGGCGCTGGACATGGGCGCCCTGGGCATGGAGTGGTCCGACCGGTTCACCGTCACCGACCAGATCACCGGCGCCGAGTACGAGTGGGGCCAGTTCAACTACGTCGAGCTCGACCCCTACCGCGAACCCGCGCACGTCTTCACCGTCACCCGGCACGCCCCCCTGGGCTGAGCCGCCACCACCGCGAGAGTCGAGGACCCAGCTCCCCATGACCGTCCCCGCACCGCACGCCGACCGCCCCGGTCTGCCCGCTCCCGGCGCCGACCCGGAGTGGTACAAGCGCGCCGTCTTCTACGAGGTGCTCGTCCGGGGCTTCGCCGACTCCAACGCCGACGGCATCGGCGACCTGCGCGGCATGATCGGCAAGCTCGACTACCTGCAGTGGCTCGGTGTCGACTGCCTGTGGCTGCCGCCGTTCTTCGCCTCCCCGCTGCGCGACGG
>NZ_JAMAYF010000084.1:0-470 GCF_023712445.1 Curtobacterium sp. P97
GTCGACTTCTACACCGGGCTGATCTACCGGGCCATGGGCTTCCCGACCCGCATGTTCACGGTGCTGTTCGCCCTCGGCCGGCTGCCCGGCTGGATCGCGCAGTGGCGCGAGATGATCGAGGACCCGGCCACCAAGATCGGTCGCCCGCGCCAGCTCTACACCGGGCCCACCGAGCGCGCGTTCGTGCCGCTCGACCAGCGCTGAGCCCAGCCGCTCACGGAGCCCCGTCGTCCCCTGGGACGGCGGGGCTCCGTCGTCGGCGCGTACGGTGCCTGCCGTGATCACGGCGGGCGGCGCGGGAGGCAGCACGGACGACGGCGACACGTTCCGCCTGCCCCCGGTCCCCCTGGCCACCGGCACCCGCCTGGCCGGGTCCGGCGACGACGCCGCGGAACGGATCACCGCCGTCGAGCTCGTCGTCACCACCGAGGACGGCGCCACCCGCCGGATCCCGCTGCGGTCGCAGCTCG
>NZ_JAMAYF010000085.1:0-468 GCF_023712445.1 Curtobacterium sp. P97
CAGAGAACGAATGCCGCCGCCGACTGGGGTGGTCAGAGGACCTTTGATAGCAACGCGGTAGTCACGAATCAGATCGAGGGTTTCAGCTGGCAGCCAGACGTCCTGGCCATAGACGTGGGTTGATTTCTCACCGGTGTAAACTTCCATCCAGGAAATTTTACGCTCGCCCTTATAGGCTTTCTCAACGGCGGCATCAACCACTTTCAGCATCGCTGGGGTAACGTCAACGCCGATACCGTCACCTTCAATAAACGGGATAATCGGATTGTGAGGGACGTTCAGTTTGCCGTTTTGCAGGGTGATTTTTTGACCTTCCGCCGGAACTCTACTTTGCTTTCCATTAACCTCTCCTTCGAGCGCTTCTGGTTCTGCTCTTCCCTCTTCACGCGAGCCTGGTGTTGGCTGAGTCGGCCAGCTTCGGCGTACCGGGTCTTCCCGCTAACCGGAGCTATCGCGTCCGTGTCGCCT
>NZ_JAMAYF010000086.1:0-468 GCF_023712445.1 Curtobacterium sp. P97
AGCCACTGCTCCCGGTCGGCGTACCACCACACCACCGTGCCGACCTGGCCGCGGCCGGCCTCTCGGGTCACCTGCACCGTGTCGCCGACCGAGAACGCCGCCATGCCGCCACCCTGGCACCGCGCCCGGACCCTCGCGCCCTGGACGCCCCGGTGGTCGGACCCGGTTGACCCGGGGGCGACGTCACCAACGGCCGGCGTTGCCCTTCTTGCACTTCGCGTTGCGATGACGCAACGTGTCGAGCGTGATGAGCAAGGCGAAGGCGCCGGCAGGTGACCGACGGCTGCACAACCGCCTCGCCGTGCTGCGCGCCGAACGCGGCACCACCCGCCGTCAGCTGGCCGACGCGGTCGGCGTCAACGTCCAGACCATCGGCTTCCTCGAACGTGGCGACTACGGCCCCTCCGTCGAGCTCGCCCTGCGCCTGGCCGGCCACTTCGGCCTACCCGTGGAGGCGATCTTCTCCCT
>NZ_JAMAYF010000087.1:0-467 GCF_023712445.1 Curtobacterium sp. P97
GGGTGGGTCTGCTCGAGCAGCTGGAGCGAGAAGCGGGCACCACCCTCGTCGGCAGCCGGGAGCAGGGCCGTGACGGGTGGCAGCTCGACGGCCCGGGACAGGTAGGGGCGCTCGGCGGTGGTGGCGGTGACCTCGACGGCGACCGAGAGGCCGCCCTCGTGGCACCAGAGCGCGGCCGGGGCGCCGTCGAGGTCCAGCCGACCGAGCCAGCCGCCGTCGACGACGGCGTCGAGCAGCGCGTCGGCCACGACCGGGGACGCCGCCTGCGGCAGCCGCACGCTGCGCCGTGCGACGAGGTGGCGCAGGCCGAGATCGGCCCACTGGTAGGCCCAGCGGCCCGAGCGGCGGGCCAGGCACAGGACCAAGACGACCACCGCCGCGACCAGCACCGGCACGAGCAGCGGCCAGGGCTGCCGGTGCACGGCCACGACGCCCAGCAGCGCGACCTCGGCGGCCACCAGCTGCCC
>NZ_JAMAYF010000088.1:0-467 GCF_023712445.1 Curtobacterium sp. P97
GGTCCGGCGCAATACGCCGCTGCCCGAAGGCAGCCGCCTGCATGAAACGGCCGGCTTCGGGCCGCCGGTCGACGATGCGCGCCTGTACGACGTGGTCGATGCACTCGACGCGGTCGCCGAGGAAACCGGCAAGACCGTGCCGCAGATCGCGCTGAACTGGCTGCTGCAGCGCCCGACGGTGTCGTCGGTGATCATCGGCGCGCGCAACGAGGCACAGCTGCGGCAGAACCTCGGCGCGGTCGGCTGGGCGCTGACCGATGCGCAGGTCGCGAAGCTCGATGCGGCGAGCGCGGCGCAAGCGCCTTATCCGTACTTTCCGTATCGCCGCCAGCAGGCGTTCGCGCAGCTCAATCCGCCGCTGCGCGGGTAAGCGCCGACGGCCGGCGGAGCCTGCGAACGCGGTCGTGCAGCGCTACGCCGGCACACGCGCGTCGCCGAGCCGCACGACCTTGTCGGCCGGCCCGATG